>JAKLHH010000623.1 GCA_022710245.1 Myxococcota bacterium | reverse complement strand
CCTCGAGGAGGAGCCTCGCGTGCTCGGGGAAGGTGTGAGGTCCGGGCTCGAGCCCCTCCGCCTGCAGCAGCTGCTCGAGCTCCACGCGCTCCTGGGTGCCGAGGTGCGCCGCGTGCTCCGTGAGGAGCGCCCGCGCCCGCTCGCGGTCGCCGAGCTGCACGTGCGTCAGCACGGCGCCGCGGATCGCGATGGCGTCACCGGGGAGCCGCGCCAGAGCGCGCAGCGCCACCTCGCGGGCACGGCCGTCGCGGCGGCGCGCGAGGAGCATCGCCAGGCTGTGCTCCGCCTGGGGCGAGTCGGCGGCGGCCGCCTCGAGCTGCACCAGGGCGGCCTCCTCGTCGCCGCGCATGAGCGCGGCGATCGCGCGCTGGAAGCGCATCTCGCCCACGTCCTCGCCGCGGGCGATCGCCTCCTCGGCCAGGCGCTCGGCCTCGTCGAGCTCGCCCAGCGCGAGGAGCAGGAAGACCCGCTGAGCGCCGCGCGGCGGCGGTGGGTGCGCGACCTCGGCGGCGACGCCCAGCTGACTGAACAGCTGGGCCTGCGCCCTCGCGTCGACCTCCGGCAGGTTGCCGAGGAGGACGGCGCGGCGGAGCCCGGGGAGCGCGTCGCCGAGGGACGCCGGGGGAGGTCCGGAGACCTGGAGCCCGCCGACGACGAAGGCCGGTCTGCACTCGGCGAGCAGCGAGAGGGTGAGCGCCGGTCCCACGAGGACGGTGGTGCCGTCGTCCCAGGTGCCGAGCACCGCGTCGCCGCGAGGCTGCAGGGTGAGGGCGCCGCGGCGGAGCGAGCCGGGCAGCGGCTCCACGGTGGCGGACGAGCCCGACCGGGGCCGATCGATCGGCGCCTCGGCGGAGCTGGCGAGCACGCGCGCGAAGCCAGCCTTGCGCGCGACCTGGCTCGCGGCGAGCACGCCCGCCGCGCCCCCGTTGAGCACGATCACCGCCTCGATGGTCCCGTGCGGGAACTCCGGCACCTCACCGTAGGCGGCCTCGTCGCTGATCGGCAGCAGGATCAGCACCAGCTGCTGCGGGCCGCACTCGAGGAGCACCCCACCCCAGGCGGCGGTGCCGATGACCCACTGGCGCGCGGTCGCGGGCGCCTCCGGCGCGGCCTCGCCAGGGGCGCCACCGTCGAGATCCTCGGCGAGGATCGTGGGCCATCGCTCCGGCTCGGCAGCCGCGCAGCGCGCCAGCGCCTCCTCGAGGTTCCACTCGCGGACCGAGCGAGCTCCCTCGACGCGGACGTTGCCGGTCCGCACCTCACCGGGGTCGACGCCCAGGCCTCGCCCCGCGAGGAGCCGCCGCACCGCCTCGACGAACGCCTCGAAGCGCTCGCCGCTCTCGAGCTCGCGCGCCCAGGCGGGGAGGCGCGGCGAGCGTGATCCACCGAAGAGTCGTCCGAGGAGGCCCATGGCCGGAGCCTAGCCGAGCAGACGCCTCGCCCGCCAGGAGATCTGTTGCCCAAGGCGTCGGACCGCGTCGGACCAGGGCGCTCGCGCGTCGTCGACGCCGCGTGGTAAGGTTCGTCTTCAGGAATCACATGCATCGCAAGACGGCGACCCTTCGGGCATTGAGCCTGGTCCTGGCGCTCACGTCCGCCAGCTGCTTCCGGTTTGACAGCGACCGCAGCCGGCGCGTGGATGGGCGCATCGCCGACGCACCCATCGCCGATGCCGCCATCTCCGAGGCCCACGGCACCGACAGCCGCGACGGGCGCCCCGGAGACGGCCACCCCGACGATCGTGGGCATGACGGGCCGCGCCTGGATGCACGACGCGACGGACCGCACCCCGACGGCCCCTCTGCCGACGGACCCGCCTGGACGCTCAACCTCCCGCTCAGCTGCACCGGGCCCAGCTACCCGGCGACGACCCACACGGTCACCATCGGGCCGCTGGGATCGCTGCCGGCCACGGTGGCGGCGGCGCAGCCGGGCACGACCATCCTCCTCCAGGACGGGACCTACAAGCTCACGGCCGCGGTCCCTCTCGACAAGCCGCGGCTCGTCCTGCGCGGCGCGAGCGGTGACCGGACCAAGGTGATCCTCGACGGCGGCGGGGCGAGCCAGCTCCTCACCATCAGCGCGTCGGACGTCGTCGTCGCGGACCTCAGCATCGTCGGCTGCGCGAGCAAGGCGATCGAGGTCGCGAGCCCGGCGGGGATCATCCACGGCGTCTCCATCTACCGCGTGGGCGTGCAGGACATCAACGGCACGATGATCGACGTGCTCTCGACAGCCGCCGGGGCCTACGCCGACGACGGGGTCATCGGCTGCTGCGCGCTCTCCATCTCCGACGCCTTCCGCACGAAGCTCGGCAGCGGCTGCGGCCCGAACGGGATCGGCGTGCACCAGGCGCAGGCCTGGCACGTCTTCAGCAACACGCTGACGGGCTTCTACGGCACCAGCGCCTGGGGCTACGCGGCGATCGCGGTGGGCCAGGGCACGCGAGACATGGTCATCGAGCGCAACAAGCTCTTCCAGGTGGCCGATGGCATCCGCTTCGGGCTCGACAGCACCAGCGGTCGCACCTACCCCGGGGCGTGCAAGGGCGTGGTGAGCGGCTGGGTCGACAACGTCGGCGGAGTGGTGCGCAACAACATCATCGCCAACACCGCGGCGGTCCCTTGCGGGGACACCGGCATCCTGGTCTGGAACACCTGCGACGGGGTCGTCGCGCACAACACGGTCTTCTTCGCCAGCACGCCCTGGCTCGCCTGCATCACCTACCGCTTTCCGAACGTGACCGCCACCACCCTGGTGACGAACAACCTCTACAGCCACGGCGCCAAGCTCCGCGGTGGGACGCCGACCGAGACGGGCAACGTCGGCGGCGCGCCCGCGAGCTACTTCCAGGACGTGGCGACCGGCGACCTGCACCTGACCGCCGCGGCCGCGGGCGCGATCGGCAAGGGCGCCTCCGTCGCCCCCGGGGTCTGCGACGACGACTTCGACGGCCAGCCGCGCGGCGCCCTGCGCGACGTCGGCGCGGATCAGCGCTGAGCGACCCTGCCGCGTCCAGCCTGAGGTAAGATGGAGCATCACCATCCTGAGGAGGGACGATGAGCCGCCACGTCCGCTCGCGAGGGCTCGCCGGCGCCGCGCTCGCGTTCGCGCTGACGCTGTTCGGCGCCGCGCCCACGCTCGCCCAGCAGATCACCCTGGACACCTCGGCCGCCGGACGGCAGCAGGTGATCGACGGCTTCGGCACCTGCCTCTCCGGCACCGAGGGCCGCGACGCGTGGTTCCAGCAGCTCTACTTCGACGAGCTCGCCGCCTCGCTGCTCCGCTTCGATCTCACGCCGAGCTTCAAGTCGCCCTACTCGGACCACCACTACAACTCGCCCTGGTACTCGAACGACCCGCCGTTCCCGGGGCCGGACGGCAACAACGTCCGCACCTACACCGACGCCGCCAGCTACACCAAGAGCTGGGACGGGCGGCAGGCGAAGATCGCGGTGATGGGGCCGAACATCGACGACAACGTCAAGCTCTTCGACTGGGAGGCGACCAAGACCGCGGGCGTCCTCGCGGCGGTGGGGCTGGCGAAGAAGCAGCAGCTCGGCGACTTCAAGCTCTTCGCCTCCATGTGGTCGCCGTCACCGTGGCTCAAGCTCTCCTCGGGGAACACGATCAGCGGCCAGAGCGGCAACCTCCCGAAGAACGGCACCGCCTGGCCCTTCATCTGGGGCGGCAACTTCGCGGGAGGCGTCCTCGACACCTCGGGCACCCCGCGCGCCGAGCTCGACGACAAGGCCCTCGGCGGGACCGGCCCGACGAGCGCGCTCACGCAGTACGCCCGCACGCTGGCGGCCTACCTCCGCGGCTTCCAGGACACCTACAAGGTCAAGGTCTACGCGATCAGCCTGCAGAACGAGATCAACTTCGAGGAGTTCTACAACAGCTGCAGCTACCCGCTCGCCTCGCAGTACCTGGCGGTGCTGAAGGCGGCGCGGGCCGAGCTCGACAAGTACCCCGACCTGAAGACGATCAAGATCGAGGGGCCCGAGGACCTCCTCGGCGGCGACGGCTGGGCGCTCTGGCAGTACGGCAGCGGCGCCGACGTCACGCACAAGAACCTGCAGTACCTGCAGGCCGTGGCCGCGGACCCGGCGGCGGCCGCCGCGCTCGACTTCTTCAGCATCCACGGCTACGCGCCCGACGGCGTCAGCTCCGCCGGCGCGGATCCGAAGTCCTGGGACTGGTGGGCGAACGGCTGGAGCTCCGCGCCCGCGGCGGGGCTGCCGGCGAAGGTCGACGGCTTCCTCCACTACGGCAAGAGGTCGTGGATGACCGAGACCTCGGGTGAGGCGAAGGAGTGGCTCTCCCCCGCCAGCGGCTTCCCGGGCGGCGGCGCCTTCAGCATCGCGCTGAAGATCCACCAGGCGCTCACCACCGGGCACCAGAGCGGGTGGATCTACTGGCAGCTCTCCGACGGCAAGGCGGTCTCCGGGCAGACGCTGACCGACGCCACGCTGAAGGGCGCCTCCCCGAAGGTCGCCGCGGTGGAGCACTTCTTCCGCTACGTGCGGCCGGGCGCGCAGGCGGTGAAGGCGCAGGTCGCGGCCTCGACGTTCATCCAGGCGAGCGCCTTCGTCCACGACAGCAACGGCACCCTCACCGTGGTCCTCATCAACACCAGCGCGAGCCTGCTCACCGCGACCCTCACCGTGCCCGCGGCGCCAGCGGGCCTCTCCTCCTTCGACACGGTCACCTCCTCGAAGGACAGCTACCTGAAAGCCGGCACGGTCACCGCGCAGGCCGGCAAGCTGGCGGTGCCCGTGCCGGGCTACGGCGTGGTCACCCTGCAGGGCAAGGGCACGCCGGTCGCCGGCCCGGACAGCGGCGCCAGCGACGGCGGCGCGGCGAGTGACAGCGGCGCGGGGCGCGAGGCCTCGAGCGGCGTCAACCCCGGCGGCGGGGGTGGGGGCGGTGGCGGCGGCAGCGGCAGCTCGGGCGGCTGCAGCTGCGGGGTCGCGGGCAGCGACGACGCGGCCTCGTTCGCGGGGACGCTGCTCCTCGGGCTCGCGCTGCTCGCGCGGCGTCGCCGGCGCGCCTGAGCGCCCGGCGCCTGGTGGCTCGAGCTCCGGCTACGCGCGGCGCCGCCGCACGAGCAGGGCCACCCACGCCATCAGCAGGAGACCGGCCGCCGCGGACGAGCCCTGCGCGCCGCTCACGCTGCAGCCGCCGCTCAGGGCGCCCGGGGCGTCGGGCTCGCTCGACGACGGGGTGGGCGCGTCCACGGTGATCTCCTCCGAGCGCTTGGCGGTGGAGTCGGCGCAGACGGACTCGACGGAGACCACCACGCGACCCGAGAGGCCGGTCAGCCTCAGCGTCGTGCTGGAGGCGGCGACCGTGAGGGGAGAGGGCC
>JAKLHH010000622.1 GCA_022710245.1 Myxococcota bacterium | reverse complement strand
AAAGAGGAGGCTAGGGCGAAGAGGAGGCGAGGGCGAAGAGGAGGCGAGGGCGAAGAGGAGGCTAGGGCGAAGAGGAGGCTAGGGCGAAGAGGAGGCTAGAGCAGCTCGATCCGGAAGAGCTGCTGCCCCATCAGCACGAACGAGCCCGTCGGGATGTCGCGCGGCTCCGTGATGCGCATGAAGGTGCCGTTGGACGAGCCGAGGTCCGTCAAGAAGTAGCCATCCTCGCGGATGCTGATCTTCGCGTGCGTGCCGCTGACGTAGCCGTCGTCGGAGAAGAGGATGTCTCCACGCTCGCGGCCGAGGACCATCTCCTCGCCCATCAACGGGAACGCGCTCCCATCGAGACCAGGTCCCATGATCACGCTGAGCCGGCCCCAGTACCCCGGGTTCGGGCTGCCCATGATCTCGGTGCCGTCCTCGAGGAGCTGCGGGTCCAGGATGGCGTCGAATCGCAGCAGCTCCTGACCGATGCGGAAGATGTCCCCGCTGCGCAGCGCCTCCTCGGCGCTGATCTTCAGGAAGACTCCGTTGAGGCTGCCGGTGTCCTCGAGGATCATCCCGCCGTCCTTCGAGAGCAGCCGGGCGTGCGTGGGGCTGAGGTAGGCGTCGTGGTCGAAGAGGGGACCGGTGCCGCGACCGATCACCGCCTCTTCGTCGCGCACCATGTGGATGCCGCCCTCGGTGCCGTCAGGCCTGATCAGCCCCAGCTTGGCCAGCGCGCGTGGCTCGCCCTTGGCCGCCGGCTTGCCACCACCGGCCATGTTGAGCGTCCTCGGCGCCGCCAGGGCCTGGATGCGCGTGCCGCAGTTGCCGCAGAAGACGAACTCCTTCGGGTTCGGCGTGCCGCAGCTCGGGCAAGGCGACATCCCGCCCGCCGGAGCGGGGGCGGGTGAGTCCTCGAGGGGCTGGGTGACGAGATCCGCGGGCGAGACCATCGGCGGCGGGGCCGGGGTCTGCCGCGCCGCCGGTGGCTTGGACGTGCCGGCCCCCCGCGCGGTGAGGATCTGAGGCTCGAAGTCGCCGACGGGCTCGTCGACCTGGGGCACGCCGGCGGGCGGCGTCGGGCTGACGGCTGCTCCGATCGGATCGACAGCGTGAGCCGGCGCCGCGGTCTTCTTCGGGGCCGCCGCGACCACAGGCGGACGGACCTGTGGCGCGGGCGCGGGCGCGGGCGGCGCGGGGGGCGCCGCGCTCAGCTCGGAGCCACACCCGAGGCAGAACTTGTAGTGGTCCTGGTTTTCCTTGCCGCACTTGTTGCAGACGATCATGCGCAGTCTCCCAAGACGGGGTGGAAGGTCGCGGCCGCCACCGCCACCGTCATGTGATCTCGACGCGCAGCAACTGCTGTCCGAGGAAGACATAGTCGCCGTGCGCTAGCTCGAGGGGATCGACGATGATGACGAAGGTCCCGTTCTTGGAGCCGAGGTCGGTGAGGAAGTAACCCTGCGGTGTGGAGCTGACCATCGAGTGCTGGCCCGAGATGTAGGGGTCGTCCGGGAAGTTGATGTCGTTCCCCTCGCGGCCGAGCGTCACCTCGTCGGTGGGCGCGCGGAAGATCATCCCGATGTCGCCGCCGCGCAGGATCTGGATCAGCTTGAAGCGGCTTGGGCGCCTGGGGCTGCTGTAGAAGTAGGTGCCATCCTCGTCAGCCTGCGGCGTCAGCTCCTCGTCGTTGCACGGCTCGAACTGCAGGAGCTGCTCGCCCACCAGGAAGCGCATGCCGCTCGCGAGCGGCACTGGCTTCGTGATGCGCACGAAGACGCCGTTGGCGCTGCCCTCGTCCTGCACCATCAGCCGCCCCTCCTGGTAGAAGAAGCAGGCGTGGCGCGGGGAGAGGAACGGATCGTCCGGGAAGAGGATGGCCCCCTCCTCGCGACCGGTGACGTGCTCGGTCGCGTTGAGGTGGTACGAGATGCCGTCCATCCCCTCGCCCTTGATCAGGATGAGCTTGGCGCGGTTGGGCGCCTGCATGGCCCCGAAGAAGAGCGTCCGTGCGCCGCCCTCGGCGGCGGCGGCGGGCGCGGCGCCGACCTTCGAGCCGCAGTTGCCGCAGAAGCGGAAGCCCTCCGGCACCTCCGACTTGCACTGGGGGCAGATGATCATCGCAGGCCTCTCGTTGGCGGCGGGCGCCTTCACCCGGGTGGAGGGCTTGGCGGCCTCGAACGGCCGACCGCAGCTCGCACACTCGCGTGCCTCGAGGGTGTTCAGCGCGTCGCAGTGATCACAAACCAGTCCGACGTCCATGAGACCGTTCACCGGCCGCAGTCTAGCAGGTAGTCGAGGCAGTCCTCAAGGAATTCGCCCGTTGGGGGAGGGTGTGGGCGAAGGCGCGCAGCGCCGGGGGGAGGGCGAATCCGAGGGGCGCGAGCCCCGAGGCCAACCCCGTTGGGGGAGGGTGTGGGCGAAGGCGCGCAGCGCCGGGGGGAGGGCGAATCCGAGGGGCGTGAGCCCCGAGGCCAACCCCGTTGGGGGAGGGTGTGGGCGAAGGCGCGCAGCGCCGGGGGGAGGGCGAATCCGAGGGGCGCGAGCCCCGAGGCCAATCAGAGAAGGTGCGAAACGCGTGGGGCGCAGCGCCGGGGGAGGGCGAATCCGAGGGGCGCGAGGCCCGAGGCCAACCCCCGTTGGGGGAGGGTGTGGGCGAAGGCGCGCAGCGCCGGGGGAGGGCGAATCCGAGGGGCGCGAGCCCCGAGGTCAATCAGGGAAGGTGTGAAGCGCGTCGGGGGCGCAGCGCCGGAGCGGGCGGGAGGCCCATCGGGGCGAGGCGCCCGGGACGCGGGAGGGCGGGTCAGGGCAGCTGCTTGAGGGCCTCGACCGCCGCAGCCCGGACGATCGGCTGTCCGTCGCGGGTCAGCGCGCTGACCCGGGGACGGGCGCCGGGCGCCTTGAGCGCTCCCAGCGCACGGCAGGCCGCGGCGCGCACGTGCGGGACCTCGTCGTCGAGCGCGGTGAGCAGGGCAGGGGCGGAGCCGGCGTCGCCGGTCTCCCCCAGCCCCAGCGCGGCCTGCTCGCGGACGAAGCCGTTCGCGTCTCTGAGCGCGCCGGCGAGGGCCCGGGCGGCGGAGACATGGCGGAGCCCGGCGAGGACGCGCACCGCGGTCTCGCGCTGGCGCCAGTGGCTCGCGCGCAGCGCCGCGCCCGCCAGCCGCACCACCTCGGCGCGGCTGATCGCGCCGCGGGCGTGCGCCGCGGCGAGCGCCTCGAGGCCGGCCACCCGCACCTCCCAGCTCGCGTCCTCGAGGGTCCGGCCGATCTGGCTGGCGAGGTCGCCCGGCGCCAGCTTGGCGTAGACCGCCACGGCGCGCAGGCGCACCGCCGCGTCGCGGTGTCCGAGGAGACGGGCGACCTGCGGGGCCAGCCTGCGACACACTGCCTCCACCGTGCGGTCGAGCTGCGCGCGGGCGTTCTTGTCGAGGGCCTCCCGGCCCGCGGTGAGCGGCCCGAGGGAGAGCGCGCCCTGGCTGGCGTCGAGGTCGGCCAGGACCCTGAGCGCCACGTCGCGGTGGCGGCCGAGCGCGGTCTGCATGCCCTCGACGATGGCGGCCTGCTGGGCCTGGATCACGCCGGCGAGGTGGGTGGCGAGCGCGCTGCCGCGCAGCTCGTCGACCTCGGCGGTGAGCCGGCCGATGAACTCGTCCTCGTCGATCTTGCCCTCGCGGACGGCGACGTCAGGGGGGAGCGAGCGCGGCTGCTTGGTCTTCCCGCCGCCGAGCTGAAGCATCGCCCAGACCACCGCTCGCCGCACCGGGTCCCGCTTGTTCCAGAGGGAGCGCACCAGCGGCCCCACCGCCCGCCGGTCGCCGGTGAGGCCGAGCGCCCAGGCGGCCGCGCGCTGGATCTCCTCGTCGCCGACCTGCAGCGCCTCGACCAGGCTCTCGACCCGCGCCCCGCCCAGCGCGCCCAGCCCCCAGGCGCAGGCCGCGCGCACGCGCCCGCGCCGGTCGCGATCGAGCATCACCTCCTCGAGGACGGGCCTGACCTCGGGGTTCGCCTGCGCGCCGAGCCCGGCGCACGCCATCATCTGCACCGTCGGACGCGCGTCGCCGAGCGCGGCCCAGAGCGCCTTGCCGGCGCGGGCGTCCCGCACGCGGCCGAGCGCCCAGGCCGCGGCGTCGCGCAGCGCCCCCTCGCGGCTGCCGAGCAGGCGGACCAGCCCGGCGACGGCGCGCTCGTCGGCGATGCGGCCGACGGCGATGGTCGCCTCCACGCGCCGGTTGATCAGCGAGGTGACCTTGCTGGAGCGGTAGGGGGTGTAGTAGTAGGGCGCGTATCCGTAGGCGCTGCCGACCGAGCCGTAGATGGTGGTGATCTCCTCGTCGAGCTCCTTCTCGGCGATGCGGAGGAGCGGCATGGCCGCGCCCGGGTTGCCGAGGTAGCCGAGCATCCGGATCAGCCGCCGCCGCGGGTTGGTCGACGAGGAGAGCTCCTCGAGGAGCGGCGCCAGCCCGCGCACGCCGATCTGGCTCAGCTCCTTGCGCGCGGCCTCGCGGGTGGCCGGGTCGCCCTGCCGCACGCGATCGATCAGCGTCGGCACGCGGCGCTCGTAGATCTGCACCAGCAGCCGGCGGTAGGTCTCCGCGTTGGGGCTCGTCACCGAGAGGGGCAGGAGCTCTCGCTCGAGCACCTCGAGCTTGCCGAGGTGAGCGGAGAGCTCGATGCCGAAGCGGAAGGCCTTCTGCACGGCCTCGGGGGTCTTCGCGTTCTGCATCACCTGCCGGTAGAGCTTCTCCGCCTCGGCGTAGCGCCCCTGCTGCGTGGAGAGCCGCGCCAGCGCGAAGTGCACGCGGATGCGCGTGGCGTCGAGCTGGATCGCCTTGGCGTAGGCCTTGGCGGCCCCGGCGTAGTCCTCCTTCTTCTCGTAGAGCTCGCCGAGGCGCTGGTAGGAGGCGGCGTCCTGCGCCCCGAGCGCGACCGCCTTGTTGGCGTACTCGAGCGCCTCCTTGTCGCGGTAGAGCTGGAGCAGCAGCTCGGCGATGCGCTGGTAGAGCTCGCGCGCGCGCTTCGGCTGCAGCGTCGCCATGCGCTTGAGCAGCTCGACGGAGGCGGCCAGCTTGCGCTGCTTCCGGTAGACGCCCTCCAGCGCAGCGAGCGCCTCCAGGTTGTCCTTCTGGTGCTCGAGGATGCGCCGGTAGACGCGCGCGGCGACCTCCTCCTGGCCGAGCTTGAGGTAGGCCTCGGCGAGGAAGTAGCCGGCGTCGACGTCGGGCGGGTTGGCGTCGAAGAGGAAGTGGTACGAGGTGAGCCGGTGCCGCAGCTGATAGGTGCGGTTGAGGATGTCGATCAGGTGTCCGCGCGCCTCGCGCTTGGCGTCCGGCTGGTTGCCGCTCTTGGCCAGCGTGAGCACGCTCTCCCACTGGCGGAGCGCGTCA
>JAKLHH010000621.1 GCA_022710245.1 Myxococcota bacterium | reverse complement strand
CCCCCTCAGCCACTCCGGCCTGAGCGGCACCTCGCCCGCCAGCGCCGCGTCATAGCCCCCTCAGCCACTCCGGCCTGAGCGGCACCTCGCCCGCCAGCGCCGCGTCGAGGAGGGCGAGGAGCTCCGCGCGCGCGCTGGGGAGCTTGCCGCGCAGCGGGAGGTAGTTCGAGGCGTGCGTGCAGGTGAAGTAGGTGCGGCACTCGAGCCCCGCGACCAGCTCGCGGATCTCGCGCAGCGACTCCTCCGGCGAGGGGAGCTCGAAGGTTCCGGCCTGGACCTCCTCGAAGAGCGGCGAGCCCGGCGTCGGCGTGTAGGTGAGGAGCGCCGTGTAGGTCGGCGCCATCCGGCTGAGCACGGCGGCCGAGGCGCGCGCGTGCTCGAGGCTGCGCGCGCGCCCGGCGAGGCCGATCAGCACCATCACCGAGGTGCTGATGCCGGCGGCCTCGGCGCGCTGCACCGCCCGCGTCAGCTCCTCGGCGGTGGCGCCCTTCTGCACCCGCGCCAGGGTCTCCTCGTCGCCGCTCTCCAGGCCCAGGTAGAGGAGCCGCAGGCGGCGCGCGCGCAGCGCCGCGAGCTCCTCGTCGCTCTTCGCCAGCACGTCGCGCGCGTTGGCGTAGGCGGCGACCCGCTGCAGCTCGGGGAAGCTCGCCAGCACCCCGCCCAGGATCGCGTGCAGCCGCGCGGGCGCCAGACCGAACGCGTCGCCGTCGGCGAGGAAGACGCGCCGCACGCCGGGGCCGAGCGCCGCCCGCGCCGCCGCGAGGGACGCCTCCAGCTCCTCGGCGCGCGCCGGGCGGAAGCGCTTGCTGCGGTACATCGAGCAGAAGGTGCAGCGGTTGTGCGAGCAGCCGTAGGTGACCTGCAGGATCAGGGACTCGGCCTCGGAGGGGGGCCGGAAGACGGGCTCGTCGTAGCGCGGCCACATCGGCTCGGCTCCGGGCTCAGCGCAGGAAGAGCGGCTCGCTCACCCGCAGGCCGCGCGGCAGCTTCGCGGCGAGCTCGGCGGCGTCGAGCGCGTAGAGCGCGCTCACCTCGAGGTGAGCCCCGGGCGCGAGCGCCACCTCGCCGCCCGCCTGGCGCACCCAGCCGGCGTAGAGCTCGGTCATCAGCTGCCGCGCCGAGGCCGGGCTGTCGGCTCCGTCGGCGTTCTTCACCGGCGCGAACTCCGCGGCGCGGTCGCAGGCGAGGACCAGGCTCGGCTCCGCGTCGGGGAGCGTGTCCATGGCGAAGGCCTCGAACTTGTACCCGCAGGGCGCCTTCGGCTCGACGAGCGCGCCGCCTGCGTCGAGGTGAGCGATCTTCTTGTGGGCCTTGTGAAAGGGCAGGTCCGCGCGGGCGGCCTGCGCCTCGGCGAAGGCGCGGCTCCAGAGGAAGAGGCCGGGGTTCGCGTACGAGAAGAGCAGCTCGCCGCGCTCGTCGACGGCAGCGGCCAGGTGCTGCGGGATCTCGGTGTACTCGACGACCCGCAGGCGGCCGCCCACGCGCGCGTAGCAGCCGACCTTCTCGCCGGGGCCGGTCTTGCGGATCGCCTTGCAGGAGTAGTGGCTGCCCCGCTGCAGGTGGTAGCCGACGAAGCGCGGGTCGGCCGAGAGCGAGAGCGGGTTGTCGACCTGGATGTAGCTGATCACGTCGACGCCCCGGCGCGCCATGTCGGCGAGCGCGCCGCTGCCGGCCAGCGCCGCGAAGAGCCCGCCGTTGCCGTTCGGCGCCATCACCACGTGGTCACGCGCGTCCATCAGGAGCTTGCCCTGCTCGTCGACGGCGGGGGCGAGCCCCTGCTGGAAGATGTGCAGGTCCTCGGCGCGCAGGCCGAAGCGCCCCTCGCGCTCGAAGAGCGCCACCGTGTCGTCGTGGTTCGCGTCGCTCGTCATCAGGTAGAGCGGCGGCGTGCGGCCGTGGCGGCGCCCGAGGGCGAGGACGCGCTCGGCGTGGAGCTGGTAGAGGGTGCGACCGCTCACCGCGCCGATCGGGTAGGCGCCCTTCGGCCCCTCGAAGCCGAGCCGCGAGCCCTGCCCGCCAGCGACGAGCAGCACGCCGACCCGACCCGCGCGGAGCGCGGCCTCGCCGGCAGTGACGGCGGCGGCCTCGCCGGGCTCGCCCTCGCGGATGACCTCGCCGTAGGGCGTCACCTCGCGCGGGTCCACCGCGGCGAGCTCGCTGCGAAAGACGCGCTCCAGCCAGGCGAGGTCGATCCCCTCGACCTGGGCCAGCAGGCGCGCACGGCTGGCCTCGTCGAGCTCCTCCCAGAAGCGGAGCACGTGCTCCTGGCCGTGGGCGACGAGACGGCGGTGAGCGGCGTCGCGATCCAGCATGGGCTCCTCCTCGGCGTGATCACCCCGGCGCGGGCCAGGTCGACGTCTGCCCGGCGGGCAGGCGCGTCCCGGCGACTGCACCAGCGCTTACCTAGCGGGCCTCGATCTCCCCGCACCGGGCCAACAGCGGGCTCTCGGCGACCCGCTTCTCCACGGCAGAGGAGAAGTCGGCGTAGGGGAACTCGGGCGCCGGCCCGACCTCGCGCAGCCGTCGCTCCAGCGACTCCTCTGGGCACTGCACGTGCGCGGCGACGCCGGTCAGCTGCATCACCAGGAGGTTCTCCCAGAGCGGGACCGGATCGCCGCAGAAGTGGCAGGGCGACTCGCGGTCTGGATCGCCGGCGATGCGGGTGGCGAGGGCGCGGGCCTGCTCCACGAGCGCAGCCAGCAAATTCTGCAGATCCTCATCACGCACGAGCATTTGCCTCACTTTGCTGCACGGCCAAGGAGAGCATGTCCCAGCAGCCCGAGCCGCGTCCAGCTTATTGTCGCGTCGCTGCACACGTGCGCCCCCGAGGGGTACGACGGTGGCGCGGAGCTGCCCGCGACCAGCAATATTGTGGCTCCCATCAGCGGCCTGGCCAGCGCCGGAATGCCGTTGCGGACGCGAGGGCGACCCCGTATACCTCCCGGGCAACCGGAGGTGATATGTGAGTATCCAGGGCCTCTCGCACATCGGCATCGCTGTCCGTGACCTGCCTGCCCAGGTCGCCTTCTACCGGGACGTGCTCGGGCTCGAGCTCCTCGGCGAGGAGGTGGTCGCGGACCAGCGCGTCCGGGTCGCCGTCTTTCGCTGCGGGGAGGCTCGCATCGAGCTGCTCGCGCCCCTCGACGCAGAGAGCCCGATAGCGCGCTTCCTCGAGCGCCGCGGCGAGGGGATTCACCACCTCGCCTACGCGGTGAGCGGGCTCGCCGGCATGCTGCCCGAGCTGCGAGGCCGGGGCGTGGATCTGATCGACCAGGCGCCGCGCGCCGGGGCCGAGGGCCGCCAGATCGCCTTCCTCCACCCCCGCTCCACCTTCGGGGTCCTGACCGAGCTCTGCGAGTAGTTTCGGGCGAGGCGACGCCGCGCACGTCGAGCGACCTTTCGGCCGAGGCGACGCCGCGCACGTCGAGCGACCTTTCGGCCGAGGCGACGCCGCGCACGTCGAGCGACCTTTCGGCCGAGGCGACGCCGCGCAGGCCGAGCGACCTTTCCGGCGAGGCGACGCCGCGCGACAATTAACTGTCGTTGATTCGCCGTGGGTTTGATATAACCGGCGATGCTGCCCGTGCTGTCGGGCCAGCTCGGTTGTGTACCAATAGGAGACAAGGCCATGCTCCAGATGGCTCAGGACATGCTGAAGGTTCTTCAGGACCGCTTCCGCACTACGCTGCGCGTCATGGCGGACCTCGCCGAGTCGGTCGGCGTGCCGCCAGCGTTCACCTCGATGCTGGCCGGGCGCGAGCGCGCCGACGTGGTCGCTGACGAGTCGTGGACGACGCCCGTGCGCGAGCCGGTGCCCCCGCCGCCTGCGCCGGAGCCTTCGGCCTCCGCCGAGCCCGAGGCCGAGGAGGAGCCGCGCCGGGCGAGCCGCAAGCGCGGCCTCGGCGCCGGGTCCGAGCTCTCGGAGAAGATCCGCGCGCTCAAGGTCGACGACGAGGTCAAGGGCAGCACCTACCTGGCGCGCATCCTCTGGTCGCTCGGCGTCGCCGAGCTCGAGGGGACCGGGGCGCTCAGGCCCGCCGACATGGCGCGGATGATCATGTCGCGCTCGGCGGTCAGCCTCGAGCCCCCCAACGTGGCCCGCTACATCCGCCGCAGCAAGCCGACCTGCATCAAGGTCGCCCGCTCGGAGGGGAGCTCGAACTTCTACGAGCTCAACGACGAGGGGCGCGCGATCTTCGACGAGCTCTTCCGGACCAAGAAGTGATGAGCTCGCCTCTCGGCGCGCGCGGCGCCGCCTCGCCTGCAGCGCGGCGCCTCCTCCTCCGCGACATCTACCACCTGGTCACCGGCGTCGCCGGCGAGGCGCCCCGCCGCGGGGTCGACCTGCTCATCGAGGGGCCGCGGGTGGCGCAGGTGGGCGTGGGGCTCCCGGCGGCGGGCGCCGAGGTGATCGACGCCTCCACCAAGCTGGTGATGCCGGGGCTGGTCAACACGCACCACCACATGTACCAGACCCTGCAGCGCAACATCCCGGCGGTGCAGAACGCGAAGCTCTTCGACTGGCTGGTGGCGCTCTACGAGATCTGGCGCTTCCTCACCCCGGAGGCGATCGAGGTCTCGACGCAGCTCGCCTGCGCGGAGCTGCTGAAGACCGGCTGCACCTGCAGCGTCGACCACCACTACGTCTTCCCCCAGGGCACCCGCGAGGACCTGATCGGGATCCAGCTCGCGGCGGCGGCGCGGGTCGGGCTTCGCTTCTGCTCGACGCGCGGCAGCATGTCGCGCGGCCGCAGCCAGGGCGGCCTGCCGCCCGACTCGGTGGTGCAGGACGAGGAGACCATCCTGCAGGACAGCGAGGCGCTGATCGCGCGCTACCACGATCCGTCGCCGCTCTCCATGCGCCGGATCGCGCTGGCGCCCTGCTCGCCCTTCTCGGTCTCCGACGGGGCGATGCGTGACGCCGCGCAGCTCGCGCGCAAGCACGGCGTGCGCCTGCACACGCACCTCGCCGAGACCAAGGACGAGGAGGCGTTCTGCCTGGAGACGCACGGTGTGCGGCCGCTCGGGCTGATGGAGCGCTTCGGCTGGGTGGGCAGCGACGTCTGGTTCGCGCACGGCGTCCACTTCGACGACGCGGAGCTCGCGCTCCTCGCGCAGACCAGGACGGGCGTCGCGCACTGCCCGACCTCCAACATGCGCCTCGGCTCGGGCATCGCCCGCGTGCCGGAGATGCTGCGGCGGGGCATCCCGCTCGGCCTCGCCGTCGACGGCAGCGCCTCCAACGA
The DNA here is from genome assembly GCA_022710245.1 of Myxococcota bacterium. The sequence goes on along the minus strand of JAKLHH010000621.1, from coordinate 127 downwards.
CAGCTCCGACATGCTCGGCGAGCTGCGCAGCTGCCTGCTGCTCCACCGCGTCCTCGGCGGCGCCGGCGCGATCACCGCGACCGACGTCTTCGGCATCGCGACCCGCGGCGGCGCGGCGCTCCTCGGC
>JAKLHH010000620.1 GCA_022710245.1 Myxococcota bacterium | reverse complement strand
CTCGCTCTTCACCATCGGCACGTCGAAGGAGCCGAAGAAGAACCGCTGCGGCGCGGTCGGCTCGGGGCCGGAGGGCGGCTCCTCGAGGTCAAGGTACTCCATCTCGACGAAGTCCCCCGCCTCCAGGTCGGGGATGGAGATGGTGCGCTTGCCCGCGATCTCCTCGGGCTCGCGCGTGCTCCCGTCGGCCTTCACCGCGCGCAGCGTGAGCACCTCGGCGCGCGAGGGCAGGCGCACCTCGCCCCAGCGCTCGATCCCCTCCTTGGCCAGCACCTGGATGATATTGTGGATCAGCATCAGCTTGCCGCCGCCCGGGAAGACGCGCGTGACCATGCGGTCCTGTACCAGCACCGCCGGGGCCTCGTAGGTCCGCCCCGACTTGCGGTAGGCCTCGATCACCGCGAGCCCATCCAGGCGGTGGTCCTCGAGGAGCGAGCGCCCCTCCAGGCGCTCCAGCGCCCGGCGCAGCTCGAGGTTGCCCGGCGCGTCGGCGATCGCGCGGGTGAGGAGGAGGGCCGCGCCCTTGCGGTCGCCCGCGCTCGCGCGCAGATCGGCGAGCGCCACGCGGTCGAGCGGTGAGGCGGCGCCGTCGGCGATCAGCACGCCGAGCTCGCGCTCGGCCTCGGCGCGGCGCCCGCGCGAGGCGAGCAGACGAGCCAGCTCGCGTCTCTGCCTGGGCTCGTCGGGCCGCAGCCGGAGCAGGCGCCGCTGCTCGGTGACCGCCTCCTCCAGTCGCCCTGCCTCGCGCAGCGTGCGGACCCGAGCACCTCCCGCGGCGTCGCAGGCCACCGCGGCGCGGGCCAGCTCGCCGAGACCGGCGACCTCCCGCCGCGCGCGGTGCAGGCTGATCAGATCGTCGAGCAGCGAGCAGCTCCGCGGCTGCAGGCGGTGCGCCTCCTCCACCGCCGCGAGCTCCTCGGCGGACCAGGAGCGCTCGCGGTAGACGCGCTGGAGCCCGGTGCGCCAGCGATAGTCACGGGGCCAGCGCTGCGCCCCCGCGCGGAAGAGCTTGAGCGCGTCGTCGAAGCGCTCGAGCCTGAGCATCACCGCCGCCAGGTTGTAGGCGGCGCGGCCGAGCGCCGGCTCCTGCGCGAGGAGCTTCTCCAGCGTGGCCCGAGCCTGCTGCGAGATCACCGTCTCGGGGACGGCCGGGTCGCGGTCGGCGACCGCGAGCCTGAGCATGCTGGCCGCCGCGAACGAGGGCGCGGCGGCCTGGGCGGCCGCGGCCTGCTGGTGCGCGAGATCGGGGTCCCCGCAGAGGAGCGCGCCGCTCGCGGCGAGGACGCGCGCGAGCGGGAGGTACCAGACGGGCCAGCCCTCGCGGCGGAGCACCTCCTCCGGGGCGGGTCCGCAGCCGACCGCGCGCGCGACGCCGGGGCGACCAGCAGCGTCGGGCTCCGCCCAGCGCGCGGCCGGACGGAGCGCGAGCCTGGCGCCGGCCGCGGTCGGGGTCAGGGTGACGCGGACCGTGAGCTCGCTCGCGTCCGCCCCGACGTGCAGCGTGAGCAGGTGGCGGCCAGCCGGCCACTCCAGCGCCAGGCGCGCGCGCGCTGCCGGGCGGCGATCGGCGGGCGCCTCGCGATGGAGGAGCGCGCCGTCGAGGCTGACCTGCCAGGGGCCGTGCCCCTCGACGCTGAGCACCACCGGCGTCGCCGAGGCCGCCTCCACCTCCGCGGCGAGGCCGAGGACGCCGCCGCGCTCGGCGCGCAGCCGCACGCCGCAGCCATGCGTGGGGACGAGCCGCCCCGCCTCGGCCGGGAGCGCCCGGCCGAGGTCCACGGCCGCGAGCTCGTGGCGGGGGCCGGTCACGCGCCAGGCGACCGGGCAGCCGCGCTCCAGCGCGCGCGCCTCCATCAGCTCGGCCTTGCCCTGCCGGCGCGCCTCGCGCCCGAGGAGGACCAGCAGCTGATCGCGGACCAGCGGGTCGAGCCGCGGAGCTCCGCGGAGCAGCTCCAGCTGCGCGACCTCCACCGCCTCGCCCTCGCCGGCGAGCTGGGTGAGGCGCTGCAGCGCGAGCGAGCTCGCGGCGGCGCAGCCAGGCCCCGGCGCGCCGGCGCAGGCGCGGAGCAGCGCGGTCCAGGCCTGCGCCGCGCGCGCGTACTCGCCGAGATCATGCAGCGTCAGCGCGCGCCCGAGGAGCGCGCGAGGATCGTCGGGCCGGGCGGCGAGCGCCGCGTCGAAGCCGCGCAGGGCCTTCTCCACGCCCCCCTGGTAGAGGAGCTCGAGCCAGACGGCGTCCCGCCGCGCGCCCGCGTCGCCCCTGGCGATCGCCGCGTCGAGGCCACCCTTCACCTTCTGATAGCGCGCGCCGGCGAGGGGCAGATCGGCCGGCCCGAGCGTGGGGGCACAGGCCGCCCCCAGCGCGGCGATGACCAGCGTGAGGAGGCAGCGGGCCGCGCGGCGAGGTGAACGTTCACTAGCACCGAGCCGACCGATGAGGCGGCGCGTGGGGCGCCGCGGGAGGGGCCAAGGCCCCGCCCCTCGCCGCCCGCAGCGGGCGAGGCGCTCGTGGTCCGCAGTGCTCGCGCCCGCGAGGACGCGAGGGGTGGGGAGGGGCCCGCGAGCGGGGGTCCCCGCGCGCCGCCGGTCGTCGATTCCAACTCCCGGGAGCGATGCGTGAAGCACGATGAGCGGACTAGCGTGCACGGTCCACCTTCCGGGCCAGCACCACCTGCTCGGCGAGCAGGCGCAGGGTGCGGGTGATCGAGGAGCGGAGCTCGGGGTAGTCCTTCGCCGCGACGCGGATCGGCGTCAGCCAGAGCTCGCTCGTCAGCTCGAGCTCCTCACCGACGCGGGTCAGCTTGCGCGTGAAGCCGCCGAAGCGCGTGCGCAGGTTCGCCTCGGCGGGCAGCACCTGGAAGCTCCAGCCCGCCGGCGGGGTCAGGCGGAGGCGCCGCTTCACCCTCCAGGGATAGTCGAGGGTGAGCGGGTAGCGTCGCGTGGCCGCGCCCGCCACCCAGGAGATCATCGCCGCCTCCTCGGGGCCGAGGCGCAGGCTCAGGCGCTCCCCCTCCCGGCGCGCGAGCCCCTGCACCGCGAGCTCCGTCTCCACCGCCAGCGGCCGCTCGAGATCGCCGAGGTCCTTCATCTCGACGCGCAGCACCTTCGCGCCTCCGACGAGGCCGTTCCAGGTGCGCTCGTAGTCCTCCCGCCGGTGATCGGCGACCTGGTAGCGGTGCCGCCAGCGCGACGCGGCGTCGCCGCGCAGCTCGAGCTGCTCCACGATACGCACGCCGCCGTCCGCCGCGATGGTCCAGCGCCCCTGACGCGTGACCGCGTTGGTGTCGGGGCCGAAGACCGGGGTGCGGCGCAGCGCGCCGCCGCCGCGGTCCATGTGCAGCGCGCTCACGCCCTGATCCTGCCAGGGGAGATCGCGGCTGCCGGAGAACTCGGCCGTGCCGTCGAGGTAGCGGTCCTGCTTCGGCAGGTAGGCGATCGCGTGGTTGAAGGCCGCGAGCGAGGCCGGCCAGGGGTCGAGATCGCCGCGGGTCCGCGTCCGCACCGCGACCAGCACCGCGTCGATCCCCACCTCGCGCAGGAGCGCGACGAGGAGCGAGGCCTTGTCCTTGCAGTCGCCGAACTTGCGCGCCAGCACCTGGTCGACGGTGTAGGGCTTGTAGCCGTGGATGCCGAACTCGAGCCCCACGTAGCGGGTGCTCCGCGCCACGAAGTTCTGCACGCCCCGGATCTTCTCCTCGTCGGTCTTCGCGCCGGCGGTGATCCGCCGGGCGGTCTCCACGATACGCGGCGTGCTGCGGAGCTGCTCCTTGACCAGCCCCCAGTACCAGCGCGCCACGTCCTCCCAGCGCTCGTAGGTGGAGACGTGGATGAAGTCCGAGACCTCGCTCCAGCCGGGCATCGCGGGCTCGGGCTGGATCCGGGGCACGTCGCGCAGGGCCCAGCGCTCCTCGCGCCAGCCGTCGGCGGTCTTCGCGGTGTGCGTGACCCCGGGCAGCTTCGGCTGCCGCACGAAGACCTTGCGCTGCTCCGGCGTCAGCAGCACATACTCGAAGCGCTCCACCGGCCGCGACTCCTGCAGGTGCACCACGTCGCCGAAGTAGTCGGCGAAGAGGTTGTCCGCCGCGGTGTCCTCGACGAGGTACTCGAGCTCGACCACGTCCCCCGGCTTCACGCCGTCGAAGCGCAGCACGCGCCCGCGCTCGTCGTAGTAGAGGCGCGCCCAGGGCTCGTTGAGCGAGGTCTCGTCCTGGCTCGCCTCGCCCTCGCCGCCCGACGCGCGGTGGAGGCGCGCCGCCTTCACCTCGATCGACTGTCGATCGGGCGTGTAGCGGATCACGTGCTGCGAGATCTCCTTCACCCCCGCCTCGGTCTCCGCCTTGACCAGCCGCTGGTGCAGCCTGCGGCTGAGCCCGTTCGGGTGCACCTCGACCACGGTCAGATCGAGGAGCACGCTCGCCGGCACGCCGCGGGGCGGCCTGGCGCGCGCGGCCTTGATCAGCGGCGCGGGATCGACGCGGCGCTGCTCGGCGCGGCCACGCGAGCGGCCCGGCTCGAGGAACGCGAGGTAGCTCCGCAGCTCGGCGTGCTGCGGCCGGATCACGAGCGCCCGGCGCCACGCGTCGCGCGCGGCGGCGGCGCGGCCGGCGCGGAGCAGGTGGCGGCCCATCTCCTCCAGCGGGCGCGTCGCGTGCGGGTCGATGGCGAGGGCGCGCTCGCACTCGGCCACGGCCTCCTCGAGGCGTCCGAGGCCGGCGAGGAGCCTGGCGCGGGTCAGGCGCAGGTGGACGAGGTGCGGGTGCAGGCGGACCGATGCGTCCTGCTGCGCCAGGGCGCTGGCGCCGTCCCCGCGCCCCAGCGCGAGCTCGCCGAGGGCGTGCCGCGCCGCGAGGTCGTCCTGGCTCACGCCGACCACCCGCTCGTAGAGCTGGCGCGCCTTCGCCACCTCGCCCCGGCCCTGAGCGAGGTCGGCGCGGGCCCGCAGCGTGATCGTCACCGGGTGCTCGGCGACCAGGGCGTCGAGCTCGCGCGTGGCGAGCTCCTCGAGCCCGGCGCTGCGCGCCACCTCGATCAGCTGCAGCCGCGCCGGCAAGAACCCGGGCGCGACCTCGAGAGCGCGCCGCCAGAGCTGCACCGCGGCGAGGCGCCGCCCTCCGGCGAGGCGCAGCCCGGCGAGGCGATGCAGCGCCCAGGGATCGCGGGGGGCCAGCGCGAGCGCGCGCTCCACCGCCTCGCGCTCGCGGTTCCGATCGCCGCGGGCGCTGGCGAGGAGGAGCCAGCTCGCCGAGGACGGCGCCGCCTTGACCCAGCGCTCGGCGGCGGCCTCCACCGCGTGCTCGGAGGTGTCCTCCGGGGTCACGCGGGACTGGTAGACCGCCAGGTCCCGCAGCGCCGCCGGGTCGGGCTCCTCGCCCT
>JAKLHH010000062.1 GCA_022710245.1 Myxococcota bacterium | reverse complement strand
CGCGAGGCGCGGCACGGAGCGAACAGCGACGAGCACGGCGCGCCGTGCCAGCTGGTCCACCAGGCTGAGCCCGCGGGTGAGCGACACGCCGCCGGCGGCGCAGATCTGCGCCACGGTGCGCAGGCCGTCGAAGAGGCGCGCGAGGCTGCGACCGCCGCGCGGCAAGCGGGGCAGGTGGCTGCCATCGCGCAGCGTGTAGACCGCGCGGAGCTCGTCCCGCTGGAGCATGCTCAGAGACGATTCGTCCATGGACCCAGCTCCGTCATGTGTGGCGACTCAGATGAAGCCCCGGCAAACGCTCCACGCGACCTTGTCGGGAGCGGTCCCGAGGTGGGGCGGGAGAGCTACACCGCGTGGTGCTTCCGCTTCGGCGCGACGTCCTCGACGTCCTCGCTGTAGGCCTCGGTGAACGCCTCCTTCGCCGCGTGCGACGCGTCGCGCACGGCCTGAGGGAGGTGGGCGGCCATTCCCCGCGCCTTCGCGGCGAGGGCGCCCACGCGGGCGCGGTTCCCCCTCTGGGCCAGGTAGGCGACCGCCGCTCCGGTCACTGCGCCACCCACGAACAGGAGGAGGAGCGACTTGCCGCTGTAGCCGGTGCGGCCGTTCGTTGGCTGTTCGTCCTGTCCATTCTTTCCCTGTCCACTCATCGCGTACTCTCTTTCTGTGCCGCGTTGGCCGCCGTTGCGACGGACGCTTCCATGGTTCCTGCGCGCCCGCCTCGCAGTGTGGCTTCGCTTGCGGCGTCAGCCGCAGCGAGCGCGCCTACCGTCGACGCCTGCTCCAGTAGAAGCCGCCACCGCCAAACAGAAAGACGGCCAGCAGGACAAGGAGGATGATCATTCCGGTGCTCATGATGCTTCTCCCTTCACAGCTCGTTCGTTCGTTCGTTCGTTCGTTCAGTCGAAGGAACGCCTGCTACTTCACCGCATCCTTGATCGTCTTCTTGGCGTCCTTCGCCGCGTCCTTCACGGCGTCGACCACCCCTTCGACCCGACCCTTGAGCTCGTCCCTCTCGCCCTCCCGCTTGAGCTTCTTGTCGCCCGTCAGGTCGGCCACTGCCTGCTTGATCTTGCCCTTGGTCTTGTCGATCAGCTCGCCCATGTGTTGCCCCTTTCGTTTGTGCTCACGCAACCTGAAGTCGCCCTGCGCGCCTCCTTCGGAGGCTCCGCGATGAAGGGCGATTCCTCGAACACCAGGTAGCATCTTCCGTTCCACCAGGTCGCATCCGCTGTCAGCGATGACAGCCTCCTTGCAGTCTCGCCGTCGGGCCGCACGAGCGGGCCGCGAACAGTGCTCTTCAGGGGGCAGTGCGACGGTTCACGGCGTTGCGACGTGCCAGCCGCTCGTCGCGTTCTGCAACTCCGGCGGTCAGGGCTCAGGATCTGTGCGTGACGCACAAGCGGGTGGCGGTCGGGGCGGGGGCCGCGCGATCTTTCAGCTGGCACACGTCCCGTCGTCGGGTCAGGCCGCGGAGTCCGCCGCAGCGGTCGATGCCCACCGCCAGCCACGGCAGGAGCGCGGCCAGCGCCTCCGAGGGGCCGGCACCGTCGGGGATGGGGATGCGAGTCGTAGGTGTCGACCCCAGCGTGCGGGAGCCTGGAGAGCCGTGTCTGAAGAACGACGACGAGGAGCGAGGAGGGTCCTCGCGCCTCGGGCGGAGAAGCTACGGGGTGGGCAGCGGGCTGCGGTACTGCGTGCCGGACGCGGTGTCGTCGAAGCAGAACCCGGTCGGGTCGGTCTGGCTGGTGGTCTTGGTGCCGTCGAGCTTGCGGCAGACCATGTTGGTCGGGTTGGTCGCGCCGGTCTCGTCGTTGCCGACCACGCTGCAGTCCATCGTGGAGGCGGCCAGGTCGTCGCAGGAGAGGTTCGGACCTGCGTCGCAGACCGCGGGGGCCTTGCCGCTTGAATCAGGATCGACGCCGGGGATCATGGCTGCGCCGAAGACCAGGTTACCCCAGCGACGGCACTCGTAGTCGCCGTAGAGGTCGGTCGCGGTGCCGCGACAGTCTCCCGCCTTGGTCATGTCGCAGGCCTTCATGCAGGCGCCCGAGGACCAGAGGTTCGCGCAGGCCGAGCCGGTCGGGCAGGCCTTGAGGGTGAAGGTCTTGGCGTAGTGGCAGTTCAGGATCGTGCAGTACCCGCCGCGCCACAGGGTGGTGCAGAGGCCCGTGGTGCACTTCTTGGTCGCGCCGCAGACCCCGCTGCAGCACTCGCTGCTGTCAGCGCAGCTCTGGCCACCCTTCTTGAGCGTCGACCGATCCGTCTCGGGGAAGCACATCATCTGGCCATCGCAGTCCAGGTCCGACTTGCAGGGGTCACCGACCTTCGCGCCCGCCTTGCCGAGGGTGTGCTTGTCGCAGAGACCGCTCGTGGTGTCGCAGACGCCGGCGGCGATGCAGAGGCCCTCGGTGTCGCCGGTCTTCTCGGGCAGGCACTTCTCGGCCGCCTTGCAGGCGGTCGGGGTGGCGATGGTGCACTTCACGCCGGTGTTGACCTGGCAGTCGGAGTTGGCGGCGCAGCCCGCGAAGATGCAGACCGGGCTCTCGATGTCGAACTGCGCCGCGGAGAGCGGCTCGCAGGAGACGCCGGCCTCGCAGTCATTGGCGCCGAGCTTCGGGGCGCACTTGCGCATGCAGATGTTGTAGGTCGTGCCGCTGGTCAGCGGAACCGGCACGCAAATATTCTTGGCCAGGTCGGGGCAGCTGTCCTCGTTCACCAGCGACGTCTGCGGATCGTCCGCGGTGCAGGTGCAGCCGCAGACACCAGCGGTGGCGGAGGTGAGGAGGCAGGATCCCGCGGCGCCACACTCCCCCCCGCTCTGCGTGCAGACCTTGCCGATCACAGCCGAAGTGCACTGACCCGGAGGGCCATCCGGCTTGCCAGCGTCCTTGCCGGCGTCCTTGCCCGGCGACGCCTCGGGCAGCGCGTGCATGTCCGCCTGCGCACCCTTGTCGACCTTGGCCACGGTTGTATCAACCTTGCCTGGCGTCGTGTCCAGCTTCACGGGCGGAGCGTCCGGTTTGCCGGCCTCCTTGCCCGGCGCGGCGTCGGGCAGCGCCGCGGTGTCCGCTTCCACACCCTTGTCGAGCTTGACCGTCTTCGTGTCACTCTTGGTCAGCTTCGTGTCGTCGCTGCAGGCGCCGACGAGAAGCGCAGAGATGGCGATGCCGACGCAGACGAATTCCCTCATGATCTTCAACCTCCTGTGACCGTCATCGTGCTGACCTGCTGATGCTGTGAAGGGACGCTCGACGGAACTAGCACACCCAGTCACTCATGCAAAGTTGAAGGGCGCGTCTGAATCGAAGCCTCGACGGAGCTGCACCGAGTGGGAGCCGGGCGACGACTGGGGACATCCCGAGACATCCGAGCGTCTCGACGCGCTACGGGATACTGCAGTACGCCTTGAGCGCCTGCTTGTTCACGCCGAGCTGGTAGAGCGTGTAGATCTCCGTCGAGGTCAGGACGCGATCCCAGACGGCGATCTCGTCGAAGGCGTAGTCCGCGGTGGTGGCCGAGCTCCCGCCGAGGATGAGCGTGCCAGATGGGTCGGGCGGCATGGTGGTGCTGCTGCCGTCGTTCATCAGCGACGAGCCGTTGAGCGCGACGCCCAGCTTGCGTGGCGACAGGGCCCAGGTCGTGACCAGGTGGTTCCACGCAGACTGGGCCCAGCTGGTCGCCCACGGTGCGAGCAGGGTCGGGTTCAGGCCGTTGGCGCTGGCATGGAGGGTGTTCGCCGTAGGCTCGTAGACGAAGAAGGGGGCGCCGGCGCTCGTGCAGTGCCACGAGAGGTCAAAGCCGGGAGGGAAGCTCTGCGAGAGCCTTGTCCACATGGCCACGGTCCCCGCGGCGGTCGGGACGGTGAAGGTGGGGTAGCGGAGCTTGCTCATGCCGGTCAGCTTGCACTCCGCGTTGATCAGGCCGCCGGGCTGGAGCGAGATGCCCCCGCCTCCGACGGTGTCCAGCGTCGCCGTGGCAGTCTGGCCCGCCGCGTCGCGGCCGTTCGCGCTCCCGTCGCAACTCACGTAGAGCAGGAGGCCCTGACAGAGGCTCCCGCCAGGCTTGGTGTCCGGGGCAGGCTTGGTGTCCGGGGCAGGCTTGGTGTCCGGAGCAGGCTTCGCGTCGGCGACAGGCTTGGTGTCCGGAGCAGGCTTCGTATCCGGAGCAGGCTTCGTATCCGACGCAGGTTTGGCGTCCGCGACAGGCTTGGCGTCCGCGACAGGTTTCGCGTCGACAGGCTTCGCGTCCGACGGCCGCGTGTCGCCCCCCGGCCCGTCAAGGCGGGGCGCGTCGAGGTGGGCTGCGTCGAGGCGTGGCCCGTCCCGGCGAGGCGCGTCGGCCGCGCCCTGATCGCGGGCCCCCGCGGTCTCGAAGGGAAGCAGCCAGTGGCAGCCGGCCAGGGACACGAGGCTGAGGGCGAGCGCGGCGGTCCACGACCTCATGGACACTCCAGGCAAAAAAAAGGCGTCCTGCTCGCGCAGGACGCCTCGGGTCTGGGTGGAGCTGACGCGGATCGAACGCGCGACCTCCAGAGTGCGATTCTGGCGCTCTCCCAACTGAGCTACAGCCCCAGACCGTGTTGCTGGATAGCATCCACGGCAGACGAAGTCAACAGCCTCGATGGCCGGGCAGGGCTGGTTTTGTTGGGGGATGAAGGACCGGGAGCGGGGACGAGCGGGACGGGGACGAGCGGAGGGACGAGCGCGCGGAGCGGACCAGCCGGAGCTAGTCGAGCTTCGGCATCTCCTCGATGTTCGGCATCAGGACGATCTCGATGCGGCGGTTCGTCTTGCGGCCCTCGTCGTCGTTATTGTCACCGACCGGATCGTACTCGGAGTAGCCGGCCGCGCCGAGGTGCTTCGGATCGACGCCCTCGCCCTGCAGGAAGCGCACGACCTCGACGCCGCGGGCCGCCGAGAGCTCCCAGTTGGACTTGAACTGCTTCGACTTGATCGGGATGTTGTCCGTGTGGCCGGCGACCAGGAAGTCGCGGTCCGTGATGTCCTTGAGCGCCGCGGCGACCTGCTTCAGGGCGCCCTGGCCGTCCTCCTTCAGCTTGGTCTTGCCCGGGTCGAAGAGGATCTTGTCGGAGAGCTTCACGATCATGCGGCCCTTGCGGATCTCCACCGCGATCTTGCCGGAGGTGATCATGGACTGCAGGCGGGCCATCAGCTGCTTGTAGACCTTGGCCCGCTCGTCAGCCGCGGCCTGGGCCTTGCGAAGCGCCTCGAGCTCCTTCTTCTTGGCGGCCATCTCCTTGTCGAGGCCGGCGATCTGCTTCTTCTTCGCCTCCACCTCCTGGGCCAGCTTGTTCTTGTCGCCCTCGGTGAGGCTCAGCTTCTCCTTGGTCGAGGCCAGGTTCCCCTTGCAGGCCTTGAGGTCGTTGTCCAGCGCGTCGTACTGCTCCTGCGGGATGCCGCACGCGCCAAGCAGAGCCAGCGCCATGGCGATCAGGGTGATTCTCATCGGGACGTATCCTCCTTTTAGAGTCAGCCAAGCTGAGTTGAAAGCGGGGGTGAGGATAGCCACTTCTCCCCGCGGCAGCAAGCGCGAAGGGGCAGCGAGGGTTTTGACATCGGCGCGAGGCTGGGGGTATGATGAGGTAGTACCAGGTAGGATACGCGTGGGAGGCGGACCAGCCCGAAAGCGGTGTCGACCCAGGTGCGCAAGAACCGGAAAATAGGCAAGAAAACGTCAGAGGACGAGAAGCCGCGCGGGCGTGCCCGGGACGAGGGCAAGCGGGAGCGCTCGCGCCAGAGCGCGCGCAAGCCCGAGGGCGAGCCGGCCCGCGAGGGCAGGGGCGTCGCGCCGCGCCGCGTGCACGAGATCTTCGGCATCGTGACGATGGCCTCCGCGCTGCTGCTCGGCCCCAGCCTGTGCTCGCTGCAGTTCGGGCAGGGGCAGCTGATGGGGCCCTTCGGCCACGCGGTCGCCTCGGCGCTCAACTGGACGCTCGGCTACGCCGGCTACCTGGTGGTGCTGGTGCTGCTGCTGGTCGCCCTCCGCATCTTCGCGGGAGGGCTCGGGCTCGGCGAGCGCGAGGGCGCGAGCTCGGGCCTCCTCTGGCGGGAGCGCTTCGGGCTGACCCTGCTCACGCTGGCGGGCGCCGTCCTGCTCCACCTGATCGCCCGGCCGGCCCGCGTGCACGGCGCCTCGGCCGGCGGCCTCGTCGGCGAGATCGGCGGCGAGGTGCTCTGCTCGGTGGTCTCCATCGCGGGCGCCTGGGTGGTGGCGCTCGCCGCGCTGGCGCTCGCGCTGGTGCTCGCCACCAACATCAGCTGGGCGCGAGCCGGGCTCGCGGTCTTCCGGCTGCTCCGGCGCGCGCTGGGGCGGGTGCCGGCGCTGCTCGCGCGGAGCAAGGCGCACCTCGCGTCCAGCCTCGCGCAGCTGCAGCACTCGCTGCGCCGGCGCGAGGTCGGGGCCGAGGCCGGCGGCGCGGCCACGCTGCCCGCGCCGCCCGTGGTGCGGCTCGACCTGGCCGGGGCCGCGCCCGCGGAGCGGGAGCCCGAGGACGAGGACGAGGACGAGGTGCTGCCGCTGCCGCAGGACCTCGAGATCGGCGCGCCGGCCACGCCGCCGCTGATCCGCGTCGGCGCGCGCGAGGCGGCCGGGGACGGGGCCGCGGACTCCCGCGGCGCCGCGGAGTCACGCGAGGACGGCGCGCCCGCCCGCAGGGGCAAGCGCCGGACCCGCGGCGAGGCGCGCGGCAGCGAGGAGGCGGTCCGCACGACCGCCGGCAGCGAGGAGGACGCGCTGCCCGAGGTGAGCGGCGCCCTCGACGAGGACGCGACCGGCGAGGACGGCGCGACCCGCGCGACCGGCGCGACCCGCGCGACCGGCGCGACCCGCGCGGCCCGCGAGGCCCGCGTGGTCAGCGAGGCCAGCGCCACGGCCGCCACGGCCGCGACGGCGACCCCGGCGACCCCGGCACCGCCGGCGCACCCGATGATCTCCGGCGCCCCCGCGCCGGCCGCGCCGGGCACGCTGACCATCATCGAGCCGCAGTTCCAGCTCGAGCTCGAGGGGACCGGGCCCGAGGTCCTCGCCGACGAGAAGAAGGTCGAGCCCGGCGACGGGCCCGGGTTCGTGCTCAACGGCGACACCTACAAGCCGCCGCCGCTGAGCCTCCTCGAGTACGAGGAGACCTCGTCGAAGAACGTCGACCACGAGGCGATCTACGCGCAGGCCGACCGCCTGGTGAAGACCCTCGCCGACTACAAGATCGAGGGCCGCGTCACCGAGGTCCACCCGGGCCCGGTCGTCACCATGTACGAGTTCGTGCCGGCGCCGGGCACGCGCATCAGCAAGATCGCCAACCTCGCCAACGACCTCGCCATGTCCCTCGCCGCGCAGCGCGTGCGCATCGTGGCGCCGATCCCGGGCAAGGGCGCGGTCGGCATCGAGGTGCCGAACGAGAAGCGCGAGAAGGTCTTCTTCAAGGAGATCGTCTCGCACGACTCCTTCCGCAAGGGCAAGGCGGCGCTCGCGCTCGCGCTGGGCAAGACCATCGTCGGCGCGCCGGTCACCATGGACCTCGCCAAGATGCCGCACCTGCTCGTCGCCGGCGCCACCGGCGCGGGCAAGAGCGTCAGCGTCAACGCGATGATCTGCAGCCTCCTCCTCAGGTGCTCTCCCGAGGAGGTGCGGCTGATCATGGTCGACCCCAAGTACCTCGAGCTCTCGGGCTATAACGACATCCCGCACCTCCTGCTGCCGGTCGTCACCGATCCGAAGAAGGCGAACATCGCGCTGCGCTGGGCGGTGAACGAGATGGAGCGGCGCTACCAGCTCCTCGCCGACTTCCGCGTGCGCGACATCGTCGCCTACAACCGCAAGGTGGAGAAGCTGCGCGGCGACGGTGAGGCCGGGGCGGCGGGCGCGGGCCCCGAGGGCGCGGTGCCGGTGGCGGAGGCCGCGCCGGCGCAGGTGCTGGTCGTGCGCAAGAACGCCGACGGGAGCGAGGAGCCCCTCTGCGGGCCGCCCGAGCTCTTCGGCGGGCAGCCGGCGGCGGGCAGCGAGGCGGGCGAGGCGGCGGCGGCGGGCGGGTCCGAGGCGGGCGCGCCCCGCGGCGCCGACGAGGACGAGGCGCCGGTCCCGAAGGGCAAGCTGCCGCGGCGGCTGCCGTACATCGTCGTCGTCATCGACGAGTTCGCCGACCTGATGATGGTCGCCTCCAAGGACGTGGAGACCTCGGTCGCGCGGCTCGCGCAGAAGGCGCGCGCGGCGGGCATCCACGTCATCCTCGCCACGCAGCGGCCGTCGGTCGACGTCATCACCGGCCTGATCAAGGCGAACTTCCCCTCGCGCATCTCCTTCCAGGTCGCCTCGGGCCACGACTCGAAGACCATCCTCAACGCCCAGGGCGCGGAGAACCTCCTCGGCTCGGGCGACATGCTGGTCCTCGACCGCGGCGTGGAGATGAAGCGCATCCACGGCGCCTACATCTCCGATCAGGAGATCCGCGGCATCATCGAGTGGCTCAAGGAGCAGGGCCGCCCGGTCTACGACATGGACATCCTCAAGCCGCCGCCCGACGAGGAGGCGCCGCCCGAGGAGGAGGAGTCCCCCGACGACGGGATGTACGACCAGGCGGTGGCGGTGGTCGCGCGCACCCGCCAGGCCTCCATCTCGTGGATCCAGCGGCAGCTCCGCATCGGCTACAACCGCGCCGCGCGTTACATCGAGCGCATGGAGCGCGAGGGGATCGTCAGCCCGCCCGACCACACCAAGGGTCGCGAGGTGCTGATCCAGCACCACGAGTGACGCAGGGCAGGTCGTAGCAGGACTGGCTCAGGGCAGGTCGTAGCAGGACTGGCTCAGGGCAGGTCGTAGCAAGACTGGCTCAGGGCAGGTCGTAGCAGGACTGGCTCAGGGCAGGTCGTAGCAGGACTGGCGCAGGGCAGGTCGTAGCAGGACTGGCTCAGTGCAGGTCGTAGCGGGACTGGCTCAGGGCAGGTCGTAGCAGGACTGGCTCAGTGCAGGTCGTAGCCGGGACTGGCGCAGGGCAGGTCGTAGCAGGACTGGCTCAGGGCAGGTCGTAGCAGGACTGGCTCAGGGCAGGTCGGCGGGAGCGGCTCAGGGCAGGTTGTCGTAGCAGGACTGGCAGTAGTCGCCGGACTTGGCCTCGCAGGCGCCCGAGCAGTACTCCGAGTGGTCGAGATAGTAGCCGCTGTACCAGCCGCTCCACTTCATCGTCCCGCTGCTGCAGCCGCACGAGGTCGTTCCCGTCCACGACTCAACCTTGCCGGCGCTGGTGAGGTAGGAGACGCTCGAGGAGCCGCAGCACTGGTAGCGCTTCGGGTAGCACTTTCCGCTGAAGCACTTCGCGTCCCAGCCGCCCCAGGTGTTGGGGCACAGCGTACCGTCGGCGACGGTGGCGTGAGCGCAGACCCCCTTGCCGTCGCAGGCGTCGGTGGTGCAGCCGTCTCCGTCGTCGGGGCACTTGGTCCCGACCTTGAAGGCGCTCTCCACGCAGGCGCCGCCCTGGCAGCGGAAGTCGGAGCAGTCCTTGGTCGCCCCGCAGACCTTCCCGCTGTTCGCCGGCGGGTGCGTGCAGGCGCCGCCGCTGCAGACGTCCGCGGTGCAGGCGTTGCCGTCGTCGGCGCACGGCGCGCTGTTGGGCGGGTGCGCGCAGGTCCCATCCGAGCAGACGAGGTCCGTGCATGGGTTGCCATCATCCTTGCAATCGGCCACGGTGCGGCAGCCAGGCTTGCACTGCTGGGCGGCCTGGTCGCAGTACTTGCTGGGGCTGCAGTGCTCGTGCTCCCGGCACCCGAGGACGCAGGTGTTGGTGCTGAGGTCGCAGTAGGAGTCGGGCGGGCAGGGACAGGTCTTCGGCAGGGGCTGCGCGTCGGGCGTGGCCTGCCTCAGGTCCACCGGTCGGACGCCGCTGTCGCCGGTGGCAGGCGGCGCGCTGCCCTCGGTGGCAGGCGGCGCGGTCGTCTGGTCTCCCGCCGGCGCGTCGCTCGAACTGCACGAGATCAGCGCGAGCCCGATGAACCCCAGTGCGAAGCGGCTGCTCATGGAATGGCTCCTACCGTTGCCGTGGTGTTACGAGCTCCGCCGGGTGACCTTCCGTCTCGGAGACCCGCGGACGAGGGGAGCCCTTGAATTCGCCAGCGTAAGAAGGCAAGGTTACACGCGTGTCCGGCCCACGCGGGCACGAGCGCGTGAGCGTACGAGCGAGCCACGGGAGCTGCCATGCACCGCCACCGATGCCGTTGCCGAGTCCTGACCCTGGTCCTGCTGACCGCCACCCTGGCGGGCGCGGGCGCGGTGGCGCGCGCGGAGCGGCCGCCGGTGAAGGACGTGATCGCGAAGATGCAGGCCTTCTACGTCAAGACCAAGGACCTCAAGGGGCCCTTCAAGCAGGTCTTCACCGACGCGCTCTACAACCGCGAGCGGACCAGCTGGGGCTACTTCTACGTGAAGAAGCCCGGCATGATGCGCTGGAACTACGTCAAGCCGGAGAAGAAGTCCTTCATCGCCGACGGGAAGGAGCTCTGGGTCTACGAGCCCGAGGACAAGCAGGCGTTCCGCAACCCGCTCAACACCACGAACCTCTCCACCGGCCTCACCTTCCTCCTCGGCACCGGCGACCTCAACAAGGAGTTCGAGGCGAGCTACGCGACGGAGAAGCTCGGCGCGCCGGGCGACCTGGTGATCAAGCTGACGCCGCGCAAGCCGACCGCGCAGTACAAGCACATCATCCTGGTCGTGAAGCCCGGCGACTACACCGTCACGGAGTCGATGGTCGTCGGCAAGAACAACGCGAACCACCTCATCTTCACCAAGCTGGAGCTGAACACGAAGGTGCCGCGCTCGCAGTTCGTCTTCAAGCCACCCGCGGGCGTGCGCGTGATCAACGGCTCTAACCTGCAGAAGCCCTGACGCACTTCGCACTTCCCGCGCCCGCGCCCGCGCCGGGCCGCCTCGAGTACGTGTCATGAACATCGAGTCCCTCGCGCTCCGCACCGGCAAGGACCTGCAGCTCGTCATCGCGGCCTCGCGTGACCTGCCGACCACGCTCGAGCCCCTGCGCGTCAAGCGCCTGCGCAAGCAGGCCCGGCTCGCGGCCGGCGTCGGCGGCGCCACCTCGGCCGTCGTCGGCGGCGCGCTCTTCGCGGCCAACATCGGCTTCTGGGCCAGCCTCGGCGCCGCGCTCGGCCTCGCCAGCGTCCCGCTCCTCATCACCATCGGCGCCGGCGGGCTCGCGCTCGGCATGCCGCGGCGCCGCAGCCGGAGCCCCGACACCTACGCGCGCCACCGCCAGCAGGTGGAGCTGACCTTCTGCTGCTTCCAGCAGATGGCCGAGGCCGACGGGCGCATCTCCGACGAGGAGAAGCTCCTGCTCCGCTCGGTGCTGCTGGAGTTCCCGCTCGCGCCCGAGGACCGGCGCGCGGTGCAGGAGGCGCGGCTCGAGGAGATCCTCGGCCGCGGCGAGCTCGACCTCGGCCTCCGCCGCCAGGTGCTGCAGGGGACCTGGATGCTCGCCGAGGCCGACGGCGTCTCGCCCGAGGAGGAGAAGCTCTTCAGCGAGCTCGCGGCGCGCCTCGGCCTCGCCGGCGAGCTCCTCGAGCTCAAGCGCCAGTGCCGCGACCTGCAGGCCGGCCTCAACGACCTCGTCACCGCCATGTTCCGCACCTGCCAGCAGGTGCTGGCGCCCTCGCTCGGCCAGCCGGCCGTGACCGAGTTCCTCGAGGCGCTGGCCCAGATCGCCGCCACCCCGCAGGTGCGGCGCAGCCTGCGCAACTCGCTGCGCGGCGGCTTCTCCGCCGGCGGCGTCGCCCGCTCCCTCGACGAGCACGGCGAGGCGGCCAAGCTGGTCGCCCAGGCCGCGAACGGGATCCGCGCGGTCCACGGTGGCTCCGCCTCGGCGCGCAAGGAGGCGCGCGAGCGGCTCCTCGACCTCGCCGAGGGCAGCCGGCTCGGGCGCGCGGTGGCGAGGAAGATCTGCGTGGACGTCGACGGGCTCTTCGACGACGTGCTGGGCGCCGCGGTGCGGATGGAGAAGGAGCGGGGGGCGGCGCGGAGCCAGGCGTGAAGATCCCCGAGGCGCGCTTCTCCTGCAGCAGCTGCGGGCGCTGCTGCACCATGTGGACGATCACCGTCGACGAGGCGAAGGTCGCGCAGCTGCGCAAGCACGACTGGGGCGGCGACCCCTTCGTCGCCCGGCGCGGTGAGGGCGACGCCTTCCGCGTGCGCATGGTGGGCGGACGCTGCTTCTTCCTCGACGAGGAGCAGCGCTGCCGCATCCACAGCACGCTCGGCTACGAGGCGAAGCCGGAGGGCTGCAAGGCCTTCCCGCTGCACGTGGCGCGGGTCGCCGGCGAGACCACCCTGCGCCTGAGCTACTACTGCCCCGCGGCCTGCGCCGGCGAGGGCAAGCGGCTGGCCGACCAGGGGCGCTGGGTGAAGGCGACGGTGAAGACGGCGGGGGACGTGGAGCGCAAGCGCCCGCTCGAGCTGGTCCCCGACCTCGAGCTGGGCGGCCGCGACCTGGACGCGATCGAGGAGGCGCTCGGCGCGCTCCTCGAGACCCACGAGCTCGCCCTCGCCGACCGGCTCGCGGCCGGGGCCGCGCTCCTCGCGCGCCTCACCACCGCCGTGCGGCGGGGCGGCAAGGGGGCGTTCGCCGGCGCGCTCCGCGAGGCCCGCGCCACGGCGCCCGCCGCGCTCGCCAGCGAGGGCAGGGCGGGCGGCTCGGCCTCGCGGGCAGGGCCGGTGCTCTCGCTCTTCCTCGGGCAGGACTGCGCGCCGGGCGCCTTCTCGCGGCTCGGCCACTTCCTCGGGGTGCGCGCCTTCAACCTCGGCCTCGCGCGGCTCCGCTCGCACCTCCTCGGCGGCGCCCGCGCCTCCGCCGGCGCGCTCCGGCGCGTCGCCTTCGACCCGCCGCTGCCCGAGGGCGGCGAGGCGCTCCTCACCCGCTACCTGACCCACAAGCTCCGCGCGCGCCGCGTGGTGAGCGGCGAGCTGACGCTGGTCGCGGGCTGGAACCTCCTCTGCGCGGCCTACGGGGTGATCCGCGTCCTCTCGCGCCTGCGCGCGGCCGCCGGTGGGCGCTCCGCCTGCGAGGCCGCCGACCTCGCCGCGGCGGTGCAGGCGGCCGACCTCCTCGTCGTCGAGCACACCACGCTCTACCAGGGCACCATCGTCGGCGCGCTCACCGACACGGTCCTCGCGGGCGAGGGGCTCTGCGCGTCGATCCTGGCGCGGCTCGCCTGAGCTCGGCCCACGCCCTCCCGCGCCTCCCGACGCCCGGTTGCGGCCGCCCCAGGCGAGGGGCTACGCTGATCGGTGATGCTCTCGTGCCAACGCCCGCTCGTGCCCGCGCTGCTGGTGTTCGCGGTGGCGCTGCCCGGCCTCGCCTGCAGCTCGGGCAACCCGGCTCCCCCGCCCTTCGGCGATCTCTCGCAGCGCCGCGACGGCCAGGCTGATCTCTGGCCCTCCCTCGACGTCTACCCGCCGCTCCACGAGGCGCGGGTCGAGGCCGGCCGGCGCGACGACCTCGGCTGCGCCCTCGGCACCCCGGACCACTGCGCGAGCTGCAGCGACGTCTGCCCGCCCGGCAAGGACCCCGGCGGCGGCGTGCGCGTCTGCGAGGGCGGCAAGTGCCAGCTCCAGTGCGACGGCGAGCAGTACGACGTCGACGGCAAGGTCGACAACGGCTGCGAGGTGAAGGACGACCTCCCGGTGCACGAGAGCGCGTCGGACGCGAGGGACCTCGGCCAGGTGAGCGACTGCGGGGACGCGGTCACCGCCACCGGCGTGCTGCCCTCCGACGACCGCAAGCACCTGCAGGCGCCCACCGACCGGCCCCAGGGGCGCCCCGACTGGTTCAAGCTCCACGTGGGCGACGACTACTGCCTGGTCAACGGCGACGTGAAGGTCTCGCTCGCGGCGCTGCCCGCGGGCGGCAGCTACCGCGCCACCGCCTACTGGAAGTGCGACAGCGGCGCGACGCTGGTCCCCGACGCGAAGACCGGCAGCGGCGGCCAGACGCTGCAGCTCGCGCCGGCGGTCTCCTGCACCACCATCGGCGACGACAGCGGCACGCTCTTCGTGTCGGTGGAGAAGCTCTCGGGCCCGCACAGCGACGCGACCTACAGCGTCGAGCTCACACCGTAGTAGCGCCTCACTCGTCGATGGTGCTCACTCGTCGTCGATGATCTTGAGCTCGGTGGTGGCGAGGAAGGGCACG
>JAKLHH010000619.1 GCA_022710245.1 Myxococcota bacterium | reverse complement strand
CTCCGGATCTTCGCCGAGGAAGCTCCGCATCCACGCGACGCCCTCGCCCTTGACGATGTGGTCGGCGTCGACGAGCTCGCTGAGGTCGGGGATCGCGGCGACGTGCCCGCCGACGAGGATGGTGGAGCGCGGAGAGATCCGCCGGACGAGCTCGCACATCTTCCTGACCTTGCCGACGTTGGCGACGATCGAGGAGATGCCGACGACATCGTACGCGTGCCTCTCGAGCTCGCGCTCGAAGACCTCCAGGGTCGGGAAGTCGAGCACCGTGCAGGGGGCCGAGGTGTTCGCCTGGATGAGCCGGATCCCGAGCGAGGGATGAACCATCCGCAGGGAGAAGCAGCGCTGCTCGCGTGTCACCTGATTGTGAAAGAGCTCCATCGGGTTGATGGCACGGCTTCCGTACGAGTCGTCTCGAGCATAGGGGCCGAACACCGACGACAGCAGCACGCGCGCTGACGTGGCCTTCGGGTGGACGGCGGGGGCCTGGGGTCCGGCTGTAGCCGCACGCTGGGACGTAGCTCTCATGGCGCCTCTCCTCCCTACCCGCCGCCTGTCCTGGCCAGACTCAGTCGCTGCTACCGACGCAAGCTCGCTGGTGAGCGCAGAAGCATGGCGGCGCGCGAGCCAGCGACGCAACCTGTTTCAGCGCCGAGTCCGCGAGGGGGCGCGAGGTCAGAGCCCGCGAGGGCGGAGGGCGCGCAGAGGAGGAGGGCTCTACCAGAGCGTCAGCGGCCCCGGCACGTAGAGGTCGTGCGGCCCCCAGGCCCGCGCGCCCGTCGGGGAGCGGGCGTAGATCCGGTAGAACCCCTCGGGGAGCCCGCGCAGCGCCACGCGAGAGCCCGCCGCCACCCAGCCGAGGAGGATCCCGTCCGCGTAGACGTAGGCCGCGTGCTTGCTGCGGTTGTGCACCTCGAGGGGGCCGGCCGCGGTGGCGGGGCGGAGGCCGGCGAGCTCACGCGGCGGCACGACCTGCAGCCCGCCCGAGGGGCGCGGGAGCTCGCGCGCCTCGCGGTAGCCCTGCCGCTCGCTGCAGACCACCGAGGACGGCAGCGTGGCGAAGCCGCTCTCGAGCACCTCGCCGCGGAGCACCGGCGGCGACGCGGGGCGCGACTCGTTGGCGACGCTGACCTCCCAGCGGAGCGGCCAGCCGCTCCGCGCCCGCACCACCCCGAGCACCGAGAGCCCGGCCGGGTCGCCGAGGAGCGGCGCGGCGAGCGCCAGCACCGGATCGAGCGCCGTCGGGGCAGGGGGGCTGTCCGCGGAGAGCAGGCGCAGGCCCACCCGCAGCGACCAGCTGCGGGGCTTGGGCGGCTCCGGGAAGTAGTGCAGCGCGATCTGCGCCGAGAGCGCGCGCAGCTTGAGGCTGCGGCCGGGGAGGCGGTCCTCCGGCCCCAGCTCGGCCGCCTCCACCTCCAGCTCGTGCCCGCCGCGCTCCGAGGTCAGGCTGGTGCCGTCGAGCAGGTCGGGGAGGCGGTGGCGCGGGAGCACGATCCGCTGCCGCGGCGAGGGCCAGAAGGCGATCACCTCGTCGCGGTCCTCGGCGATCAGCACCTCGAGCGGGCCAGCCGGGTGGCTCGCCGGCAGCGTCAGGAGGAGCCGCGGCCCGACGAGCGTCAGCTCGGCGCGAAGGTCGGGCCGGGCGGTCAGCGCGCTCAGCGCGCGGCGCTGCTCCTCGCTCAGCCGGGCGAAGCTCCCGATGGCGGTCCGCTGCATCTGCTCGACGAGCACGAGCCGCCGCACGGCCTGGAGGCGGCCGCTCGCGCAGAACGGGTCGGGCGCGGGCGCCTCCGGCTCGGGCGCGGGCGCCAGGCTCAGCGGCTGCCCCGCCGCTGGCTGCCGGCAGCCCGGCGCGCCTCCGGACAGCAGCGTGAGGAGCGCCGCGAGCCACGTGATCGCGACCCCGTCGCGCGGCGGCTTGCGTCCCAGCTCTCTTCGCCCCGGAGCAGGTCGCATCAGGCCGCGTCCACTTCCAGCTTCTTCGCGTCCTCGGTCGTCCCGTGGCGGTGACCGACGATCCGCTCCGAGAGGCCGTCGAGGAGGGTGTAGACGACCGGCACCACGAGCAGGGTGAGCAGGGTCGAGGTGATGAGTCCACCGATCACGCAGATCGCCATCGGCGAGCGCATCTCGCCCCCCTCGCCGAGGCCGAGCGCGACCGGCAGCATGCCGAAGACCATCGCCGCGGTGGTCATCAGGATCGGCCGCAGCCGCACCGGCCCGGCCTCGAGGAGCGCCTGCTCGCGCGTGCGCCCACGCTTGCGCAGCGTGCTCGTGTAGTCGATGAGGAGGATGGCGTTCTTGGTCACCAGTCCCATCAGCATGATGATGCCGATCATGCCGAAGATGCTCATCGAGGTCCGCGCGGCGAGGAGGCCCCCCAGCGCGCCGACGAGGCTGAGCGGCAGCGAGAGCATGATGGTGAAGGGGTGGATGAAGCTCTCGAACTGCGAGGCGAGGATCATGTAGACGAGCGCCACGGCCATGAAGAGCGCGAAGAAGAGCTCGCCGAACGAGTTGTCCATCTCCTCGGCCATGCCGCTGAAGTCGCTGGTGAAGCCCGGAGGCACCACGCGCGCGGCGATCTTGCGGATCTCCGCCATGGCGTCGCCCATCGGCTTGTCCTGCAGGTTGGCGAAGATGGTGACCTGTCGCTGCCGCGCCTGGCGGTCGATCTGGGTCGGGCCGCTGCCCCGGTTGACCTTGACCAGGTTGCTGAGCTCGACGAGCGCGCCCAGGCTGGAGCGGACCTTGAGCTGGGTCAGATCCTCGAGACGGACGCGGTCCTCGGCCTGCAGGCGGACGCGGACGTCGTAGAGGCTCCCCCGCTCGCGGAGCTGGCTCGCCTTGTCGCCGCCCATCAGCGCGCGCACGGTGGTGGCGATCGAGGCGACCGGGACGCCGAGCGAGGCCGCCCGATCGCGGTCGACCTGGATCGAGACCTCCGGCTTGCCGGCGCGATAGCTGTCGTCGACGTCGACGATGCCAGGGATCTTGCGCATCTCGGCCTCGACCTTGTGGGCCACCTCGGCCATCTGCTCGAGGCTCTGGCCGCGGATGTTGAACTGGATGGGGCTCTGCTTCACGCCCGAGACGGAGATGATGGGGAGATCCTCGACGCTGATGATCGCCCCGCGCCGGCGCGCGAAGCGGTCGCGCAGGACCCCCATCAGCGCCGCCTGCCGGAAGGTGCGCCGGCTGAAGGGCACGATGTTGACGTAGATGGTGGCCTCGTTGACCTTCTGCTGCACACCACCGCCGGCGGTGATGAAGGTGTTCATCACTCCGGGGAACTCGCGGACCTCTCGCGCCAGCGCCTCGGCGTAGCGGCGGGTCGCCGCGAGCGCCTTGCCGGTCGGGAGCTGGACGGTGACGGTGAACTCCGAGCGGTCGAACTGGGGGACGAACTCCTGCTTGATGAACCGCGCCAGGTAGACGCTGAGGCCGAGGACGGCGAAGGCGAGCATGATCACCGCGAGCCGGTGGCGCAGGGCGACCGCGAGGGTGGCGCGGTAGGCCCGGTCCATCGTGGAGAGGACGCGCTCGATGCCGCGGAAGATCGGGTTCTGCCGGTGCGAGACCTTGACGAAGCGCGAGGAGAGCATGGGCGTCAGGGTGAAGGAGACGAAGAGCGAGATCAGCACCGCGACCGAGACGGTGACGCCGAACTCGTAGAAGAAGCGCCCCACCATCCCCTTCATGAAGGCCACCGGCACGAAGACCGCCACGATCGAGAAGGTGGTGGCGAGGACCGCGAGCCCGATCTCGGCGGTGCCGAAGTGCGCCGCCTCGGTGCGGGCCATCCCGCCCTCCATGTTGCGGTAGATGTTCTCGATCACGACGATGGCGTCGTCGATCAGGATGCCGATGGAGAGGGAGAGCGCGAGGAGCGTCATCCAGTTCAGCGTGAACTTCATGAAGTAGATGAACGCGAAGGTGGCCACCACCGAGGTGGGGATGGCGACCGCGCTGATCAGCGTGGTGCGCCAGTTGCGGAGGAAGAAGAGGATGATGATGACGGCGAGGAAGGCGCCGAAGACCAGATCGAACTTCACGTCCGAGACCGAGCCCTCGATGAAGAGAGACTGATCGGCCACGGTGGCCAGGCTGACGCCCTTCGGGGCCAGCTCCTGGCTCAGCTTCGCCACCTCGTCCCGCAGGCGCTTGGCGACCTGGGTGGTGTTGGTCCCCGACTGCTTGCGCACGGTGAGCGAGATGGCGGAGACGCCGTTGAGCGACGAGTAGGAGCGCGGCTCCTCGGTGGAGTCGACGACGCGCGCCACGTCGCGCACGCGGATCGGCGCGCCGCCCATGTTCGGGATGGGGATGATCAGGTCGGCGATCGCCTGGGCGTCGTGCACCTCGCCCTTGGTCTTCACCACCAGCTCCTCCTGCCCCTGGCGGAGCCGCCCGCCAGGGACCTCGAGGTTCTGCGCGGCGAGCGTCATGAAGACGTCCTGCACGGCGAGGTTGTGCTTGGCGAGGAGGTCGGCCTGCACCCAGACCTGGATCTCGCGCTTGCGGCCGCCGACCACGTCGACGCCGCCGACGTCCAGGATCTGTTGCAGGCGCTGCTTGACCACGTCCTCGGCGAGGTCGGTCATCTCGCGCACGCTGCGGCGGCCGGAGAGGACCACGGAGAGGACCGGGGTCGCGCCCAGGTCGATCCGGTTGACGACCGGCGGCTCGACCTCCTTGGGGAGCTCGCGCAGGGTCTCCGAGACCTTGTCGCGCACCGCCTGCGCCGCCTCCTCGGGGTTCTTCTCGAGGACGAACTGCAGGACGACCTGTCCCACGTTCTCCAGGCTCATGGAGCGGAGCATCTTCAGGCCGGAGATGCCCGCGAGCGCGTCCTCCAGCTTCTGCACCACCTTGGTCTCCACCGCCTCGGGGTCGGCGCCCGGGTAGACGGCGGTGACGGTGACGAAGGGGAACTCGACGTTGGGGAAGAGGTCGACACCGACGCGCAGGTACCCGATCACGCCGAAGACGACGAGCCCGAGGATCACCATGGTGGCGAAGACGGGCCGGCGGATGGAGACGTCGGCGAGCTTCATCGCTCGGCCTTCCCGGCAGCCACGTCAGCGGTGGGCGCGCCTGCGCCCCCGCTGAGCGGCTGCGCGGTGACGGCGTCCCCCTCGAGCAGGCCGCTCGGGTCGACGACGATCTGCTCGTTGCCGGTGAGGCCGGAGAGGACCTCGCTGCGCTCCTGGTCCGCGGTGGAGACCTTCACCTCCTGGCGGCGCAACACCCCCCGCTCCACCAGCAGCACGGCGAAGATCCCGGCGCCCTCGTCGACCACCGCGGAGCTCGGGATCAGGCGCCGGTCGCGCGGCTTGCTGGTGGTGATCTTCACGTCGCCGTAGACCCCCGGCTTGA
>JAKLHH010000618.1 GCA_022710245.1 Myxococcota bacterium | reverse complement strand
CACGGTCTCGGCGGTGATGCTCCTCGACCGCTACCCCGAGGCCTACGCGGCGATGGGCATCACCGCCGAGACCGTGGCCCGCAAGTTCGACGTCAGCCGCAGGGCGCAGGACGAGTTCGCCTGCCAGAGCCACCAGAGGGCGATCGCCGCCCAGCGCGCCGGCAAGTTCAAGGACGAGATCGTCCCGGTGAAGACGAAGGTGATCGACGAGCGCGGCGCGCGCGAGGTGACCTTCACCGAGGACGAGTGCCCGCGGGCCGACACCACCGTCGAGGGGCTCGCCAGGCTGAAGCCGGTCTTCGACCTGCAGGGAACGGTCACCGCCGGCAACAGCTCGCCGATCAACGACGGCGCCGCGGCGGCGCTGCTGATGACGAGCGAGCGGGCGCGCAAGCTCGACCTCGAGCCGCTCGCCTTCTTCCGCCACTTCGTGGTGGTCGGCGTGCCGCCCGAGGCGATGGGGATCGGCCCGGTCCCGGCGATCCGGCGCCTCTGCGAGGTGGCCGGCCTCAAGCTCGGCGACATCGGCTGCTTCGAGATCAACGAGGCCTTCGCGGCGCAGGCCGCCTACTGCGTGCGCGAGCTCGGGCTCGACCCGGCGCGGGTGAACCCGAACGGCGGCGCCATCGCGCTCGGGCACCCGCTCGGCGCCACGGGCGCCATCCTCACCGCGAAGCTGCTCCACGAGATGCGGCGCGAGGGGCACCGCTACGGCGTGGTCAGCATGTGCATCGGCGGCGGCATGGGCGCGGCCGGCCTCTTCGAGCGCGCCTAGCTCGCCGGCCGCTGCCGTGGAGGTCCCCGCCACCTGCCCTCACTGCGAGGCCGCCTTCATCTGGGAGGTGGACCTGCGCGTCGACCGCGAGCTCGCCTGGGCGGCCCCCGAGGGCCCCGCCTTCCGCTTCCGCTGCGAGGCCTGCGACGGCGAGGTCCGCGTCGCGCTCGGCTTCGGCCTCGAGCGGGGCGCGGACCCGCGGCCGCTGCGGCTGGTCGGCGGGCCCTCCTCGCTCCCGTCCAGGCCCCAGATCCTCCTCGTCGATCACTGCCCTCACGGCTGCGGCGCCCGCCTCGGCCTCGAGCTCGACGCCGACGACCCGGGCACGCGGCAGCGCGCCTGGCCCGACGCCCCGCTCGTCCTCGGCGGCTACCGCTGTCCGCGCTGCGACGGCGAGGGCCGGCTCTTCATCCAGGTGGCGGTCCTCGGCGGGGCCGACTCGCCGTGAGCTCCGGCGCCGCCCCCGCCGGGCCGGCGGCGCATGGCTACGCGCCTGATCGCGGAGCAGCGCTGCCGCTGAGCGGCGGACCCGACGGGGCTCCGTCTGCGATATCATCACCAGGTGGCCTCCCCCCGCCCCCTGAGCAGCGACGTCAGCTCGCGGCGCCACGACGAGTGGCGGGCCGGCGACATCGTTGTCTGGTACCTCAGGGGCAAGGGCCGGATGGACCACATCGGCATCGTCTCCGACGGGCGCGACCCCGCGAGCGGCCGGCCGCTGGTGATCCACAACTACCCCGCGCCGGGCTACACCACCGAGGCCGACGTGCTCAGCAGCTGGCGCGTGGCTGCCCACTTCCGCTTCCCCATCGACGGCAAGCTGCGTCGCTGAGCGGGATCTCCAAGGAGTCGGCCGTACCCAGCCGTACCCAGCCCGCTCGTCGACTCAGCCCGGCCCGGGGCCCGCGTCCTTTGGAGTGATCCCCGCGTCCCCCGCCGGCGCGGCGGCCTGGCAGGAGCCGTACGAGGGGAGCGGGAAGGGTTTGGTCGTCGAGAGCACCGTCACCGTCGCCATCCCGCTGGTCGGCGTCTTGGCGTCGAAGGACACGGTCTTGGTGATGCTGACCGGCTTTGTCTTGTTGCCGGCTGTGAGTGTGCTCGACTTGGTCAGGGTGAGGCTGCCGCCGTCGAGCCAGCAGGCGCCAAAGGTCTTGTGCACCGCGCTCAGCGTGACCTGCGTGACCTGCGAGGAGTCGAGCTCCTTCACCTTGCCGCCGCCGCTGAGCGTGACGCCCTTGGCGCCCGCGTCGAGGGTGGCGGCGCCGTCGTAGGAGACCTGCAGGGCGTCAGAGGTGACGATGACGCTGCTCTTGTAGCTGGTCCCGTCGCTGGTCGTCTCCATCACGTAGCCGTTCAAGGTGGTGCCGTCCACCGAGAGGGCCTTCAGCTGCAGCGTGACCTGCACCGGCGTGCCCGCGCCGCCGTCCACCTTGACCACCACCGTGCCGGCCACGGCGACGCCGCTCAGCGTGCAGCCCGTCGACGGGAAGGTGACCGTGACCGAGGGCGAGCCCGCGTCATGGGTGACGGTGGCGCCGGCGCAGGTGCTGGCGGTGGCGGCCTTGATGCGCGCGGCGATGGCGTCGGCGTTCTCGCCCGCCGAGCGCGCCGGGTCGACGGTGGGGTCCTCGTCGATGAAGGCCTGGGAGAGCGCCTTCATCGAGGAGAGCGTGTCCGCGGCGAAGCCGGCCACGCGCGCGGCGTGCTGCCCCTCGAGCTGGTAGTCGAGATCGGCGGGCGGTCCGTCGTCGCCGCTGCAAGCGACCAGCGCGACCGCGATGAGCGCGAAGTGAGCTCTGCTGCGCATGCGCCCTCCTCGGCGGACTTCTAGCATGGGCACCGCTTCTCCGCCAAACCGCCGGCGACGCGATGCGCCGGCGCCCCCCGATCGCGTTTGACAGCGCTGCTCGCCGCGTTCGAAGATGCCTCTGATGCGCTCCCTCCCAACCCTGGCGCTCGCCGTTTGCTGTGCTCTCGCCGGCTGCGCCGAGGGCAAGGCGCCGCTCGGTGACCTGCGGGGGAAGCGTGACTCGAGGCTCGACGGGATCGGCCCTGGCGATCTCGACGGCGCGGGCGACCTCCCGCTCGACTTCCTCGCCGACACTCGCGTGACCGACACCCGGGCCAGCGACGTGAAGCCGCCGCCCGACGTGAAGCCGCCGCCCGACACCAAGTGGGTGCCGCGCACGCTCTTCAAGAGCGACCTCGAGGCGTCGAACGGCGGACTGGTCGCCTCGCTCGACTGGCAGTGGGGCGTGCTGGCGTTCAAGGCGGGCATCGACTGCACCAGCGGCATCGCGCCGCCGACCGCGTGCCACTCGGGCACCCACTGCTGGGGGACGGTGCTCAACGACTGCTACACCGGCAAGGGGAACTCCGGGTTCTCCTGCCCGGCGACCGCCACGGAGTCCACGAAGGCGAGCATCCTCAAGCTCGACCTCAGCGTCCCGGCCGACTACAAGAACCTCCGCCTCGAGTACTGGGAGTGGCTCGACGTCTACACCCCGTACGACTACGCCGAGGTGCGGGCGAACGGGACCGTGGTGGCCTCGCACTGCGAGAGCAGCTACACGGCGCCCGCCGCCTGGGTGAAGAAGCAGGTCGACCTCGGCAGCTACGTGGGCAAGACGGTGACCGTCGCCTTCCACTTCTATGCCTCCTCCGTCGTCCAGAACGCGGGCTGGTACCTCGACGACCTCTGGGTCGGGGAGTTCTGACCGGGATCAGACTGAGGAGGGCAAATTGCGGCGGTCTCATCCCGGAGCGGCCGGAGGCCGCGAGGACCCGCAATTCGGGCGAGGCGACGCCGCGCACGCCGAGCGACAATTCAGGCGAGCTTGGCGTAGAGCTGGCGCAGCGCCTCCCCGTGCTGCTCGCAGTACTCCCCCGCCCCGGCCTCTGCCGCGAACCCCGCGGCGGGGTCAGCCGCGCTGGCGCGAAAGACGCCGAAGGTCGTGCTCTGCACCCTGATCCTCCCGTGCCCCTCGACGGACATCCACAGCACCA
Organism: Myxococcota bacterium; assembly: GCA_022710245.1. The sequence continues at coordinate 1,601 of JAKLHH010000618.1, read as the reverse complement.
CCTGACGTCCGCCCTCGAGCTCCTCGATCGACGGCTCGCCGAGCACGCTCGTCACCTTCACCTCTATCTTGGGCGGCCTCGGCGCGACCTTCTGCGCCTTGTTCTTCTGCGCCTTCTGCGCCTTCGTTACCATCTCCGCTCCTCATCCGCGGCGCCTCGATCTGGCCGCTCTCGACAGAGCTCACCGTCGGCAGTGCTCCCGCTGGAGTGCCCGAGGCCCCGTCTGGCTTTTGCGTGAAGATACGGCCGTCAGTCGATCACGCTGACGGACTCCGCCCGCGGGCCCTTCGGCCCCCGGCCCACCGTGTACTCGACCCCTTGCCCCACGCGGAGGGCCTCGAAGGTCGTGCCCTTCACAGCTGAACAGTGGAAGAAGAGCTCTCCCTGCTCTCCCTCGATGAACCCAAAGCTCCGGTCTACCAGCTTCTTGATTTTTCCTGTTGGCATCGGAGGCACGCTAGCACGCCCTGACCCGCGAAGATAGGCGCACAGTCGACGAGACCGCCGATGGCGTCCCCGCCCCCACAGTTCACCTGAGCTGCGATGAGCGCTCGCGGCTCAGGCGAGCCAGGCGCGCGCCTGCAGCTCGCGCGCGGCCGCGCGCTCGTAGAGGCCCGCGGCGAGGAACGCCTGCCCGAGGAGCTCGGGCTCGCCCTGGCGGCGCGCCCCCGCGAGCGTGCGCTCACAGGCCAGGGCCGCGGCGAGGAGCCCGCGGTGCAGCGCGGCCGCCGTCGGCAGCATCCGCTCTGCCAGCCAGCGCGCCTCCCGCTCGATCGCAGCGCCTGCCTCGGCGGGCAGCGTCGCGCGGCCACCGAGGCAGAGGCGCAGCAGTCGCCGCCGGAGCGCGGCCAGCGGATCGGGCGGCACCGGCAGGCGGAGCAGGGCGCGATCGCTGCGGGTCGGTCCCAGCAGGTGGCTCGCCTGCAGGGAGTCGAGGCCCAGGTTGCAGCGGCCGCCCCAGGCGGGCGGCAGCAGGAGCCGTGGCGCCTTCCCCTCCGGCTCGGCCTGCGACGGCGGCGCGCCGACGGCGAGGAGCGCCAGCGTGCGCGGCTGCTCGGCCCGCAGGCGGCCGACGAAGAGGAGCTCGAGCCCGACCGTCCTGCCGAGGAGCGCGAGCGCCTCCCGCAGCCTCAGCTGCGCATGATCGGAGGAGGGCACGCAGCGGAGCGCGAGCCCCTCGCCGCCTGGCTCCTCGGTGACGAGCAGCAGCCCGGCCTCGGCGAGCCCGGCGACGCGGCCCCGCCCGAAGAGCAGGTCGCTGCCCGCCGGCCGCTCGGCGAGCGGCAGCGCCTCGGCCGCGTAGGCCCGGCGCACCTGCTCCGCGAGCGGCTGCGCGAAGAGGCACTCCGCCTCCGACCATGCGCTGGGGCCGGCGCGCACCGCCTTCACCCCCGCCCCGCCGCCGAGCCGACCGTCCGCGGAGGCGGTGGCGCTCTGGATGAAGAGCCCCTCGCGGGAGAGCTCGCGATGCGAGAGCGACGTCTCGCCGAGCCGGACGCCCTTCTCGTAGGCGCCGCGAGCCCGCTCGGGCTCCCCCTGCATCACGTCGCCCACCGTGAAGAGCCGCCCTTCCTTGTCGACGAGGGTGGTGACGACCCCCG
>JAKLHH010000617.1 GCA_022710245.1 Myxococcota bacterium | reverse complement strand
CCAGACGGGCTCGCGAGAGAGGCCGACGGCGTGGCGCGCGGCCCGCCAGATGGGTTCGCGAGAGAGGCCGGCGGCGTGGCGCGCGGCCGGCTAGACGGGCTCGCGAGAGCGGCTGACGCCGCGGCGCGCTGGTGTTACACGTGTGAGGCGCGTGACGCTTGACCGGCGTCGGGCAGGTTCCCATAATGGCGCATCCTCCGACGGCGGGAGTCGCGGTGAAAGCCTCCGTTCGTATCCTCAAGCGTGCGATGGACCTGGCGGCCGGCGCGGTCGGGCTGGTGGTCGCTGCCCCGGTGATGGCCGCGGTCGCCGCCGCCATCAAGCTCACCTCGCCGGGGCCGGTCCTCTACAAGCAGCGCCGCGCGGGCATGATCGAGGGGGAGGGCGAGGCGCGCTTCGACGAGTTCTGGGTCTACAAGTTTCGCACCATGGTCCCCGACGCCGAGGCGAAGACCGGCGTGGTGATCGCCCAGGACCGGGATCCCCGCATCACGCCGATCGGCGCCGTGCTGCGCAAGACGCGGCTCGACGAGCTGCCGCAGCTCTTCAACATCCTGAAGGGCGAGATGAGCCTGGTCGGGCCGCGCCCGGAGCGGCCCGAGCTGATCCGCAACCTGGCGCTGGCGATCCCCTTCTTCGAGGAGCGGATGCGTGAGGTCAAGCCGGGCCTCACCGGGCTCGCGCAGGTCCACCTCTCATACTCGGGCCGGCTCCCCGCGGGGAGCGACCTCGCCAGGCTGAAGGAGACGCTGGTCAACCCCTTCGCGCTCGAGGGAGTCGAGGACTCCCTCGCCGACGACATGCGCACCAAGATGCTCTTCGACTTCGCCTACGCGGCGACGCTGGAGAACTTCTGGGGGTTCCTGCGCACCGACCTCGGCGTGATCTTCAAGACGCCGCTGGTCATGTTCTGGTCTCCGACGGGAAAGTGACCACGTGAAGCGGCGGGCGTTCATCGGGCTTGGCTCGAACCTGGGCGAGCGCCTCGGACAGCTCCGCGCGGCGGTGGCGGCGCTCGCCGAGCGCGGGCTCCCGCCGCGGCGCGCCTCGTCCGTCTACGAGTCGGCGCCGCATGGCCCGGTGCGGGATCAGCCCGCGTTCCTGAACGCGGTGGTCGAGGTGGAGAGCGAGCTCGCGCCGCGCGAGCTGCTGCAGCGGTGTCAGGAGATCGAGGCGGCGCTCGGGCGCGAGCACACCGTGCTGGTGAAGGGACCGCGCGCGATCGACCTCGACCTGCTCCTCGTGGAGGAGCTGGTGGCGTCCTGGCCGGAGCTGGTGCTGCCACACCCGGAGCTGACCCGCCGCGCGTTCGTGCTGGTGCCGCTCCTGGAGCTGGAGCCGGGGCTCTGCGATCCGAGGACAGGGAGGCCGCTCGCGGAGCAGCTGGAGGGCCTGGCGGCGACGCAGGCGCTTCGCCGCGCCGGCAACCTGGCTATCGGGAGCATCGCGTAACCCCCCACTGCCCAATCCTTTGAAAGCAGCAGCGGTTCGTCGGACAACGGGCCCTAAATGGAGGGTTACGCGATGTCTCCACACCCGTTCATCACCCACCTCATGAAGCAGGGAGTGTGCCACTCGCGGTCCGGCGACAGGTGGCGGGAATCACAGCTGATTGGCTGCGCCCACGAGGACGGCGGGGCTGCCGGGGTATGGCATCGTTAGGCGATTGACGAGGGGCGGGGATCGCGGCTAACGCCTCGGCGCATCGCTCACCGAGCGCAGAGGACGGGTGATCCGGGCCACGGGTCCCGAGGACCTTGAAGGGGAGGACGCCGGGCGCGGTTGGGCCTCGGGGGCGGATTCGCCGAGCGATGGGAGCCCGGGTGGAGCGAAGGCTCCTGGCGCTCGCCGAGGGTCCTCGGGACCCGTGGCCCTCGCTCGCGTGAGCGCGTCGCTTGGGGGCGCGTTCGCTTGGCTGGGCGTGAGCGCGTCGCTGGATGGGCGTGGGCGCGTTGGCTTGGCTGGCCGTGAGCGCGGAGGGGACGACCTAGATCTTCTTCTCCTCGCCCTTGACCAGGCGGCGGAGGTTCTCGTGGTGCTTCACCACGATGAGCAGCCCGACGAAGAGCGCGGCGAGGCACTGCGGGACCGGGGTGCCGAAGAGGACCATCAGCGGCGCTCGCTCCCCCCCGCGCGACTGTCGGCCGAAGGCATCCATTCCGAGAGCCGAGGCCGACTCGGCCCACGGACCCTCGTCGAGCGCCAGGAGAGCCTGCCCCACCACCGACGACGAACGCTCGACGAATCGGCCCCGAGCGCGACCTCGCGCCCGGCGCCTTCCCGATCAAGGTCCGTGGGCCGAGTGGGCCGAGGACACCGCCAGCCCCGAGTGCCCGAGGGGTTAACCGATCGGCGACCTAGATCTTCTTCTCCTCGCCCTTGACCAGGCGGCGGAGGTTCTCGTGGTGCTTCACCACGATGAGCAGTCCGACGAAGAGCGCGGCGAGGCACTGCGGGACGGGGGTGCCGAAGAGGTACATCAGCGGCGCCGCGAGGAGGGTCCCGACCAGCGACCCCACCGAGGAGATGCGGAACGCGGCGTAGATGCCCGCGTAGATCGCGAGCCCGAGGAGGCCCGCCCAGGGGCAGGCCGCCGCGATGACACCGAGGCCCGTGGCGACGCCCTTGCCACCGCGGAAGCGGAGCAGGGGGGTGAACATGTGGCCGAGCACCGCCGCCGCCATCGTCCCCGCGATCCAGAGATCACCGTCGGGACGGGAGCCGAGCACGAGCCGCGCGGCGACGGTCGGCAGGAGGCCCTTGAGCGTGTCGAGGAGCAGGACCAGCGCGCCGAGCCTCTTGCCGAGCGCGCGGGCGGCGTTGGTCGCCCCGATGTTCCCCGAGCCGATCTGCCTGAGGTCGATGCCCCGCGCGCGGCTGATCAGCAGGCCGTACGGCACCGCACCCGAGACGAACCCGATCACCACCATCAGCACGCCTGGCGCCATGGCCGGTGAACCTAGCGCGGACGGGTGGGCGGGGCAACTGCCTTGCGCGGCGGTGGCGCGCCGGGAGCAGGGCGCACGCTTGCTGGATCGCCGGCGGGCTCGGGGCGCGCGCCTGCCGGACCGCCGGCGGAGGTGGAGAGGCCGAGCTCGCGGCCGAAGGCGCGGACCCGGAGCAGGTCCGAGGTGCGCGGGCAGGGGGGCAGGCTCTCGAGGAGGACGCCGCCGTACGCCTTCTCGTGCAGGCGGCGGTCGAGGATGGCGACGATGCCGCGGTCGGCGCGGTGGCGGATCAGCCGCCCGAAGCCCTGGCGCAGCGCGAGCGCGGCCTGGGGGAGCTGGTAGGCGGTGAAGGGCTCCTCGCCCCGCTCGCGCAGCGCCTCGATGCGCGCCGCGGTGAGCGGGTCGCTCGGCACCGCGAAGGGGAGCTTGTCGATGATCACCAGCGAGAGCGACTCGCCGATCACGTCGACGCCCTCCCAGAAGCTGGCGGTGGCGAGGAGCACGCTGGCGACCTCGCGGCGGAAGCGCTCGAGGAGGCGCGAGCGCGGCGCCTCGCCCTGGCAGAGGAGCGGGTAGTCGAGCTGGGCGGCGAGGATCGAGCGGGCCGCCTGCAGGTGGCGATAGGAGGTGAAGAGGCAGAGCGCGCGGCCGCCGGTGATGTCGATCAGCTGGCACATGCGCTCGCTCGCGTGCAGCACGAACTCGGGGCTCGCCGGGTGCGGCAGGTCGCGCGGGGCGTAGAGGAGGGCCTGCCGCTCGAAGGCGAACGGCGAGGGGAGCACGAGCTCCTCCACGTCGTCGCGCTCGGCGAGCCCGACGCGGCCGCGGAAGTACGCGCAGCCCCCTCGCGCGCTCGGCCCCCGCTCGCTCCTCGCCGCCGGCCCGTCCGGGGCCACGCGCCGCGCCTCCCCCTCGCGCGGCGCGGCGGCCAGCTCGCGGGTGGCGAGCGTGGCCGAGGTGAAGACGACCGGGATCGGGTCGGCGAGGAGCGTGCGCGCGAGGAGCGAGCCCACCTCGACCGGCGAGGCGTGGAGCGAGAGGCCGCTCCGGTGCTGCTCGGCCCAGAAGATGAACCCACGCGCGGGCGGTCCGGCGAAGAGCCCGAGCGCCTGGCGCAGCTCCTCGGCGCGCCCGGCGAGGAGCGCCAGGTCCTCGGCGCCCGAGGCGCGCAGGCGCAGGTGCTCGGAGGTCGCCTCGAGCGCCGCGTCCACCGTGAAGTAGGGCTCCTGCAGGCGGTCCGCCAGGGGCGCCTCGTGGAGCCGCAGCCGGCTCGCGTCGCCGCCCTCGCCCTGCCGCGCCCCCGTGGCGCGCCCGGACGGCGAAGCGCACGCGGCGCGGGCCGGGAGCTCCTCCTCGAGGAGGTAGAAGAGCTCGGCGCTCGCCTCGGCGAGGTGGCGCGCCAGGCGGTCGAGCCGCGGGTCGTCGTGGAGGAGCGCCGCGCGCTGCTGGTCGCGCGCGAGGGTAGTGAGCTTGCCGCTCGAGGCGCTCTGGCCGAAGAAGGCGGTGGCGATCGCCTCGAGCTGGTGGGCCTCGTCGATGATCAACGCCTCGAAGCTGGGCAGCACCGTCGCCGCCGGGTGCTGGCTGCGGAGCGCGAGGTCGGCGAGGAGCAGGTGGTGGTTGACGACGACGACCTGCGCCGCCGCCGCCGCGCGCCGCATGCGCGTGACGAAGCAGTCCTCGAAGAACCGGCAGCGGGGGCCGATGCGGGTCTCAGGCGTCGGGCTCACCTCGCCCCAGAGCGGCGAGCTGTCGGGGAGCTCGGCGAGCTCGGCGCGATCGCCGCTCGCGGTCTCGCCGGCCCAGCGCAGCAGCCGCTCGAGGTGCGGGTCGCTGATCAGCTGCGGGCAGCGACGCGCCTCGTCGAGCCGGCGCAGGCAGAGGTAGTTCGAGATCCCCTTCATGCAGGCGACCGGGAGCTCGGCCTCGAGCACCTCCAGCAGGGCGGGGAGGTCGCGATGGAAGATCTGCTCCTGCAGCGTCTTGGTCCCCGTCGAGATCACCACCTTGCGCCCGGAGAGCACGGCGGGGACCAGGTAGGCGAGGGTCTTGCCGGTGCCGGTGCCGGCCTCGACGACGAGCTTGCTCTCGTCCTCGAGGCAGCGGGCGACCGCGCGGGCCATCGCGAGCTGCGCCGGCCGCGGCTCGTAGGCGCCTCGCAGGCGCGCGGCGAGCAGCCCCTCGGGGCCGAGGATGGCGGCCGCTTGATCCCCGCCACGCTGCCAGTCCTTGTTCATCGACACCTGACCCACTACGATACTCGCTGCGACCCAGGCGGCGTCCACCGGACCGAGGAGGCGCGATGCAAACAGGCGATGCAGAGAGTCGCGGCAGCTGCGCGCGACCGCCCTACCTGCGCGGCGCCGCTCCCATCGTTGGTCGCGGCAGCTGCGCGCGACCGCCCTACCTGCGCGGCGCCGCTCCCATCGTTGGTCGCGGCAGC
>JAKLHH010000616.1 GCA_022710245.1 Myxococcota bacterium | reverse complement strand
AGAGGACGCCCGGACGTCACCTCGGCACCAACGGCGCCGCGTCGCCTGACGCCGAGGTCGAACATCCGCCGGTGTTCTCCTTCGCCGGGTTCCCTCGGGCGGGCAGTGACGTGGAGCGCGCGATCGATCGGACCGTTCTCGCCAGGGCGCTCGCCGGCGTGACGCGCCATCCCGATGACACCGTCGCTCGCCTGCTCCACGACGCGAGCGGCGCGCTCAAGCTGCCGGACCACCCGCCGATCGAGGTCGCGTCGATTGACGAGGAGCTCAAGGCGATGTGGAACCTCGTGCTCCGCCTCGATCCGATGATCGATACGAGCGATCCGAAGGTGTTCCAGCTCCCGCCCGCCTGGATCGAGAGCACCCACGGCTGAACCGACAGTCGCCTCGTCGCATCACCGACGTCCGATGATTGGAGCGGCGCCCCGCACGTCGGGCGGCGGCGGGGGGCTGCCACGACCAACAATTGCGGGTCCTCGCGGCCTTCGGCCGCTCCGGGATGAGACGGCCGCAATTGCCTTCAGCGGAGACCCCGTCAAGCGTCGCACCTCTTCGGGCGAGTGGCCGTCCGACAGAAGCGCGGCGATCAACTCGGCGCGGCCCTTCGTCACGAGGCGCGGTTCGGTGAGGAAACGATAACGGCGGGAGAGCCGGTCCTTCGCGATCGCATCGTCGTGACGCTTGAGGGACAGCCCCACGCGAGCCGAGCGGAAGAGCGTCACGTCGACGCTGTCCTCCGCGCCGTCGATCAGGACGAGCGGGGACTCCGGATCGAGCGCGGAGCGGCCTCCGATCACGTTCGCGAGCGCGGCGACCGACGGCGATTCGGTCGTGGCCAGAAGGTGGTCGACGCAGAGCGAAGGCCCGACGACGAGGCGACCTTCGGGTGTCTCGAGGCTGCGGATCAAGATGCCGCCATGCGCGAAGCCGTCGCCGAATGTGAGGTCGAGACCTTTGAAGCTTCCACCGCGATACGAGGCGCCGATTCGATGGAAGTACCAGCGCTCGGGGGTCGCCTGCTCGGGATGGCCGTGGGCGAACGGATCGGGGTGCTCCTTGCTGTCGAAGTAGAACTCGAGCTCGACCAGGCGATGCACCGCGCTCGCAGCACGCAATCGAGACGCGCCGAGCACGCGCATCGCGATGTCGCGAAACCAGGTCTCCGCGACGCCGGGCCTGTCGAGATTGGGCGGGGGCCGCAGAAGCGCGGCGAGCGGAGGCAAGGAGGTACTCATGGTCGAGCCAGGTTGCTCCGATCCGGCGTGCATATCGACAGGAGCCACCACGCTGAGGAAGATAGCGAAGAAGAAGGGCTGTGAGAAAGGGTTTGTCGGAGCGGGTCCTCGCGGCCTCCGGCCGCTCCGGGATGAGACCGCCGCAATTCGCCCTGCTCGCCTCCTGCGGAGGCTCCGCGGTGAAGGGCGAATTCCCTGCTGATCCCGTCGCCGGGCCTGATGTAGACTTCCGATACCAGATGCCAGCCCGGCCACCGCCCATCCCAGGCAGCACCCTCTCTCCCCCGCCGACCCACGTCGGCGTCGGCGTCGACCTCGGCATCACCAGCGCGTACGTCGCGGTCTGCACCCGCAGGCCGACCCTCGTCGCGGACCAGCACGGACACAGCGCCATCCCGATGGTGGTGGCCCGCGCCGACAACCGGCTGCTGGTGGGCCCGCTCGCGCGGCAGCAGATGCTCGCCAACCCCGGCTCCTCCGTCTTCGGCCTGCTGCGCCTCCTCGGCCGCCGCTTCGTGGCTGCCGAGACCGCCGCGCTCGCGGAGCGCCTGCCGTACCAGCTCTGCCCCGACGACGAGGGACGCCTCGCGGTGCGGATCGGCACGACCCGCGTCTCGCTGGAGACCACGGTGGGCCTCCTGCTCGGGAAGCTGCGCGCGATGGCCCAGCTCTACCTCGGCGAGCCCGTCGACGCGATGGTGGTGGCGATCCCCTCGCGGCTCGAGGAGGAGCGCCAGGAGGCCCTCCGGCACGCGGCGGCCGCGGCGGGCCTCGACGTCCACCTGATCACGGCCCCGGCGGCCGCGCTGCAGGCGGTGATGCCTCCGCCGGCTGCTCCGCAGCTGGTGCTCCACCTCGGCGGCGGGAGCTGCGAGGTCGCCGTCCTCGACAGCGGGGGCACGCCGCTCGCGCTGGTCGGTGATGACTTCCTCGGGGGCGACCTCCTCGACGAGGCGCTCGCCGAGCTGCTCCTGGCCGAGCCCGCCGCGCGCGCCCACCCCGAGCTGGCCCAGGACCCCGTCTGCCGGCAGCGGCTGCGCGACGCGGCCGAGCAGGCCAAGCGCCAGCTCGGCGACGAGGGGGCGGTGACGATCGACCTGCCCTACCTCCTGATGGCGGGCGATGAGCCCGTCCACCTGCGGCTCGCGCTCGATCGCCAGCGCCTGGCCGAGCTCGCCCGGCCCCTGCTCGAGGCCGTGCTCGCGCTCTGCGCGGGCTGCCTGGACCAGGCAGGGGTCGACCCGCAACAGCTCGGCCGGCTGGTGCTGGTCGGCGGTCAGGCGCGGCTCGCCGCGCTCCACGCCTGCCTGGCCGAGCGCTTCGAGGGTGTGCCGGTGGTCTGCGACGACGCGCCGGAGGAGACGGCGGCGCTCGGCGCCGCGGTGGTGGCGACGCACCTCTGAGCCTCGCTCGCTCTCCCGGAGCGATCCAGATCGCTTCCAGGGAGATTTCGGGGCGACCTGTCGAATTCGAGGCAGAAACCCCGCGCCGCATCGAACATGGGGCTGGCAGCGGAGGGAGACAGGTATGTCGTGGGGCTTTGGCAGCGTGATACCGGCGTCATCTGAAATACACTCCTGTCGGAGCGATGGCTTCTCGACGAGTCGCCCCTGGTGGTCTTGTGGCCCCACACAGACGACGCCTGCCCTCGCCGCGCCCGGTACTTACCAATCTAGTATCCAGGGCACACCTATTGCAGCCCCGCATCACGTGATGTGGCAGACAGCACAGACAGTGGACAGAGTTGTGGTCGGCCAGAGACCTCGGGCCGCCCAGGTCGTGGACCTCCCGACGGCGACGCGGGCCTGGATCGACGCCTTCTGCCGGAACCTCGAGCGGATGACCCTCTTCGAGATGCTCGGCGTCGGCGAGGACGCGGACCTCCTCAGCCTCCGCAGGGCCTACTTCAAGCGGAGCAAGCTCCTGCACCCGGACCGCTACTTCAGCCGGCGGCTGGGACCCTACAAGCGCGTCCTCGAGCGCTGCTTCGAGTGGATCGCCGCGGCCTACAAGTTCCTCAAGGACGACGAGCGGCGCGCGGCCTACCGGCGGACCCTGCAGGCGCAGCGCGGCACCGGGCCCGCGAGCCTGGTGCGGCCCATCGCCCGCGGCGAGGGGCTGGAGTTCGTCGTCGCGGATCCAGCGACGCGACGGCCCGACCCGCGCACCGCCTCGGGCGAGATCGCGATCCACCAGCTGATGACGAAGGAGCCCGCCGTCGAGCAGGGGCTCGTCTTCGTGGCCGGCGACTAGGCTCGACCAGGCTGGCCCGTCACGCGCTTCACACGCGCTTCACTCACTGATGATGGTCAGGCTAGCCTGCTCACCGGCGATCCGGACCTCGACGAGCGGCGTCCCGGCGAGGATGCGCTGCGCCTGGGCCGGCGTCAGCGCCCGCCGCATCAGCCCCTCGAGCCGCGTCCGCTGGTCCTTGTCCGCGAAGAGCGCGTCGGTCTCATCCTCGGGGTCGCGCACCCCGTGGCGGTGGTAGTTGGCGCGGTCTTGACGGATGACGGCGGCGGCCGACGTGAAGCGAGCACCGTTCCGGTTCGCGTGATCGCGAAGCCCGAGGCGCGCACGGTAGCGGACGGCGCCCCCGCCCACGGCCGCGGGTAGAGGGGTCGCCGGCGGAGCGGCTGGCGTCGCATCGGCGGCTGGCGTCGCGTCCGCGGCGGCCGCGGTGGGCACGGCCTCGCGCCAGGCCACTCCACGGCCCGCGTCGAGAGCGCGGCCCGCGTCAGACGAGGCGGGCCCTCGCGCCGCGGTCCCGCGCGGCGCGGCGTCGGGCCTCGTCGTCGCGCGGTCCGGCGCGGGGCTGGCCACCCGCGCGCCCCGATCCGAGCGCTGCATCACCACGATCGCGACCGCCGTCGCCGCGATGGCGACGAGACCCAGCGCTCCCGCGAGGACCCAGGGCAACGCGCGAGGCCGCCGCGCGGGGGTCTGCTCGGCGGGAACCTGCTCGGCGCGGCCCTGCGCAGCAGGTGCGGAGGACAGCGTCCTCGCCAGAGGCGTGGCCAGAGGCGTGGCGAGAGGGGGCAGCGTCGCGCCGGCGTCGGTCACCACAGGGCCAGCCGCTGCGGCCTCGGTGAAGAGGCGGAGGAGCTCGCAGGCCGAGGCTGGCCGCCGGGCCGGCTCCTTCTCCAGGCAGCGCTCCACGACCCGGGCCACCGCGGCCGGCACCGACGGCGCCCGCTCCCTGAGCGGCGGCGGCGGGTCGGTGATGTGCTTCGCCAGCAGCACCGCCGTCGGCGCGTTGGTGAAGGGCGGCGCTCCGGCGAGCATCCAGTAGAGGATCACGCCGAGCGAGTAGAGGTCGGTCGCCGGTCCGATCTGCTCCGGGCGGCCAGCCGCCTGCTCGGGGGACATGGTGAAGGGCGTGCCGAGGATCATCCCCGTCGCGGTGTGCGAGGCGCTCCCGCCGTCGGCCTCGAAGAGCTTGGCGATGCCGAAGTCGAGGAGCTTCAGCGTCAGCGGCTGGCGGGCGAGGATGAAGATGTTCTCGGGCTTGAGGTCGCGGTGGACCACGCCGGCGCGGTGAGCCGCGTCGAGCGCGGCGCAGATCTGTTGCAGGTAGGCGAGCACCTCGGCCGGTGACATGGGCCCGCGCCGCTTCATCAGCTGCGCCAGCTCCTGCCCCTGCAGCAGCTCCATCACGTAGTAGGGCTTGCCCGCCGGGGTGCGGCCGAAGTCGTAGATGTCGACGATGTTCGGGTGCCCGATGCGGGTGACCGCGCGGGCCTCGTTGAGGAAGCGGTCCTCGCCCTGCGGCTGCCGGGTGATGTGCGGCGCCAGCACCTTGATCGCGACCTGCCGCCCGATCTCCGGGTTCTCCGCCAGGTAGACCGCGCCCATGCCGCCCTCGCCGAGGAGGCGGCGCACCACGTAGTTGCCGATCTTCTGGCCGACGAGGAGCTCGCCGTCGGCCCCGGTCTCAGCGCACATCCATCCCTGCTCCTGCGGTGACCAAGGTATCACCCTCGCGGCGGGTGGGCCAAGGTCAGCGGCTGCCTCATGTTCCGTCGAGGAGGCGGCGCGGGGCGCCGCGGGAGTCAGTGGTAGAAGGGTTGTTGAGAAAGAAGTTGGGGACGCCTCGAATTTTGACTTGATGGTCAAAACACACTGGAGGTCGTCCCCATGAAGAAGCATGCCTATCGCGCCAGG
>JAKLHH010000615.1 GCA_022710245.1 Myxococcota bacterium | reverse complement strand
CGGTGACGCCTTCACCGGCGCCTCGACCTACAAGGTCGTCGACAAGGACGGGGACCTGCAGCACTACGACCTGGGCTACCAGGTGACCTCGGTGATGCTGCGCGCGGCGCTCCCCGCCGGCGAGAGCACGAGCTTCACCGTCACCCAGGGTGGCGTCCCCGACTGCACGCCGCAGATGCTCTCCGTGATGACCTGCATGATCGGGACCGGGCTCACCTACCACGTGGGCACCTCCTGGATGCCGATCCTCGTCGACATCTCGACCGGCGGCACCATCTACCCGGCGAGCGCGACGCTGGCGGTGACCGTGCCCTCGACGCACAAGGTGGCCGCGAACGGGCTGCCGACCGGCACCACCAGCAACGTCGACGGGACGCTGACCTACAGCTTCAAGAGCCTCGGCGAGACCGCGTTCTCCTTCGCGGCGGCGCCCTACGTCAGCGGGACGACGCCGTTCGGCAGCAGCCAGACGGTGAGCTCCTACGTGCTCGCCGGCAACGCCGCCCAGGCCGCCGGCTGGCGCGACGCGGTGGTCGACATCATCGGCTTCCACGGCCAGCGCTACGGCGCCTACGACCTGCCCAAGATCGACTTCGCCGAGGTCTCCGACCAGGCTGGCGCGGCCTTCGGCCCGCTCAGCACCATCTTCATCCCGGGGATGCTCCTCGGCCTCGACAGCTCCAGCTGGCAGTACCGCTCCACCATCGCGCACGAGCTCGGCCACCAGTGGTTCGGCGGCTTCATCGCGCTCGGCGACAGCCTCTCGCCGTGGATCAACGAGGGCCTGGCGACCTTCTCCGAGATGGAGTACACGTCCTCGCTCGCCAGCAAGATCTACAAGCTCGACTACGCGCCCACCTACCGCCAGGTCACCAAGCTCCAGTACCTCTACACGGTGCTCAAGGGCAAGGACGTGCCGCTCTCCTCGGAGGAGATCTACAAGGCTCCCGGCGATATCTACGTGGTGGTCACCTACAACAAGGGGGGCCTCGTCGCGCAGATGATGCGCTACCTGCTCGGAGACGCACCCTTCTTCGCCGCGATGAAGCAGTACCGCGCCGACCACGTGGGCAAGGAGGCCAGCGTCGCCAGCCTGATCGCGTCGCTGAAGGCCTCGAGCGGCAAGGACCTGACCGACTTCATGCAGACCTGGGCATTCGCGGCCGGCTACCCGGTCTGCACCGTCGACGTCAAGCGCACGCAGGCCGGCGGCCAGCACCAGACGCAGGTCACCGTCGCCGCCGACCGCGACCCGCGGGTCCCTGTCGAGCTGGAGCTGGTCACCGCGGACGGCAAGCGTGACCGCAAGCAGCTCGTCGTCACCGGCGGCCAGAAGGACGCGACCTTCACCACGGACAGCGAGGTGGTCCAGGTCCGCGTCGATCCGGACCACCAGCTGGTCGGGCGCTTCCGCGGCGCGCTGGCCGGCGACCTCTACCTCGACGGCGAGGTGGACGGCATCGACCTCGTCTACGCGGCGTGGGCGCAGGGCGAGACCTACGACCCGCAGAGCCAGAAGGCGGTCTCCTTCCCCGAGTGGGCGGACCTGATCTTCGACGGCAAGATCACCCAGCAGGACCTCGACATCGTCCTCGGCTCCTTCGGCAAGAAGAGCGGACAGGGAGGCTGAGATGAAGACTCGACTGACGACGATGACTCGACTGACGACGATGACTCGACTGACGACGATGACTCGACTGACGACGATGACTGATGGTCGCGGCAGCTTCGCCCGACCGCCCTCTTCGCTGGGCGGCGCCGCTCCGATCACCCTCGCGCTCGCGCTCGCGCTCGCGGCCGGCTGCAGCACGCGGGCCTCGCAGACCAGCGACAGCGGCAGCTCGCTCCTCGACGGCAAGCCGCTCGCCCCCGACAGCGGCCCGCTCGGCGCCTGGACCTTCCAGCCCGAGGACACGGGGCAGGCGCAGGCGGCGGTCGCGCTCAAGCTCGACAGCCTGAGCGGCGACGAGGCCACGCTGCGCGTCATGGGGCGCGGCATGGTCAAGCTGCAGGGCGTCGCCTTCCGGCTCGCCTTCGATCCGCAGCAGGTGAAGGTGCTGGCGAGCGAGCTCGGCGGCGCCTGGGTCACCTCCTCGGCGAAGCTCGTCTCGCGCTTCGCCACGCGGGCCGAGGGCGCGCTCTGGGCGGGGATCGGCCACAGCGGGAGCGCGAGCATCGCGGCGGTGGGCGAGGTGGAGCTGGCGCGGGTGAAGGTGCAGCTCTCCGGCGCCGGACCGGTCAAGCTCGCCTTCGCCGCCAAGCGCAACCTCGCGCTCGACCCCAGCCTGAAGGGGCTCAGCGTCGAGTGGCTGGCGGGCTCGTTCGTGCGAGGGAAGGCGCCCTAGGCCGAAGCTCTCACGATTGGTCACATCTTGTTCTGTCGACGAGGCGGCGTGGGGCGCCGCGGGAGGGGCCAGTGCCCCGCCCCGAGCCGAAGGAGCGGGCACTCCGGTGGTGGTCCGCACGGCGCTCGCCCGCGAGTGAGCGAGGGGTGGGGAGGGGCCCGCGAGCGGGGGTCCCCGCGCCGCCGGACATCGAAGATGTGACCAATCGAGGCCGGAGCTACGACGCCGAGGCGAGCAGCCGCCTGAGCACCAGCTGCAGGATGCCGCCGTGCTGGTAGTACGACGCCTCGACCGGCGTGTCGATCCGGCAGCGCACCTTGAACCGCCGCGTGCGCCCGTCGGCCGTCGCCTCCACCTCGAGCTCCTGGCCCGGCTTCAGCGACTCGTCGACGGCGATGCGGAAGACCTCGCGGCCGGTGACGCCGAGCGACTCGTAGGTCTCGCCCTCGCGGAGCTGCAGCGGCAGCACGCCCATCCCCACCAGGTTGCTGCGGTGGATGCGCTCGAAGGAGCGCGCGATCACCGCGCGCACGCCGAGGAGGAAGGTGCCCTTGGCCGCCCAGTCGCGGCTCGAGCCCATGCCGTAGTCCAGCCCGGCGAGGACCAGCGTCGGCACGCCCTCGCCCGCGTAGCGGCTCCCTGCCTCGTGGATGCTCAGCCGCTCCCCCGACGGCAGGTGCGTCGTCCACCAGCCCTCGGCTCCCGGCGCCAGGAGGTTCTTCAGGCGGATGTTGGCGAAGGTGCCGCGGGTCATCACGCGGTCGTTGCCGCGCCGGCTGCCGTAGGAGTTGAAGTCGCGCGGCGCCACGCCCAGCTCGCGCAGGAAGCGCCCGGCCGGGCTGTCCGGCGCGATGGAGCCGGCGGGGCTGATGTGATCGGTGGTGACGCTGTCGCCCACCATCACCAGCACGCGCGCGCCCTCGATGGGCCGGACCGGCGCCGGCTCGCGGCTCATGCCGTCGAAGAAGGGCGGCTCCTGGATGTAGGTGCTCGCGCGGTCCCACTCGAAGAGCGCGCCGCCCGCCACCGGCACCGCGTTCCAGGCCTCGTTCTGCGTCTCGATCCCGGAGTACGCCTGGCGACAGGCCTCCGGGTCGTAGGCGATGTCGAGGTGCCCGGCGAGCTCGGCCGACGTCGGCCAGAGGTCCCGCAGGTAGACCGGCCGCCCGTCCTTGCCGGTGCCGAGCGGGTCGCGCGTCAGGTCGAGGTCGACGGTGCCGGCGAGCGCGTAGGCGACCACCAGCGGCGGCGAGGCGAGGTAGCTCGCGCGGCAGTGCGGGTTGATGCGCCCCTCGAAGTTGCGGTTGCCCGAGAGCACCGCCGCGACCACCAGGGACTTCTCCTCGATCCCCTTCGCGATCGGCTCCGGCAGCGGCCCGCTGTTGCCGATGCAGGTCGTGCAGCCGTAGCCGACGACGCTGAAGCCGAGCTGCTCGAGGTAGGGCAGGAGCCCGGTCCGCGTGAGGTAGGAGGTCACCACCTTGGAGCCCGGCGCGAGGCTCGGCTTCACCTTCGGGCTGACCTTGAGCCCGGCCTCCACGGCCTTGCGCGCGAGGAGGCCCGCCGCCAGCATCACCGACGGGTTCGAGGTGTTGGTGCAGCTCGTGATGGCGGCGATCACCACGTCGCCGTGGGCGAGCTCGTAGGGTGCCCCGCCGAGCTCCACGCGGGCGCGCGCGGCGGTCGCCTCACGGGTGACGCCGAAGCCGCGCTTCTCCACGGGCGCCTCCAGGTCGCGCCGCCAGGCGGCCTTCACCGCGCCGAGCTCGACGCGGTCCTGCGGCCGCTTCGGCCCGGCGATGCTGGGCCTCACCGTGGCGAGGTCGAGCTCGAGGCTGTCCTTGAAGCGCGGGTCGGGCGTCTCGTCGGTGCGGAAGAGCCCCTGCTCCTTGCAGTAGCGCTCGACGAGGTCGAGCAGCGCGGGCGGCCGGCCGGTGCGGCGCAGGTAGCGGAGCGTCTCGTCGTCGACGGGGAAGAAGCCGACCGTGGCGCCGTACTCGGGCGCCATGTTGGCGATGGTGGCGCGATCGGGGAGCGACATCGAGGAGAGCCCCGGGCCGTAGAACTCCACGAAGCGACCGACCACGCCGCGCTTGCGCAGGATCTCGGTCACCATCAGCACCAGGTCGGTGGCGGTGGCGCCCTCGGGGAGGCGGCCGCGGAGCTTGAAGCCGATCACCTCGGGGAGCAGCATGGTGATCGGCTGGCCGAGCATGCACGCCTCGGCCTCGATGCCGCCGACGCCCCAGCCGACGATGCCGAGCCCGTTGATCATGGTGGTGTGCGAGTCGGTGCCGACCAGCGAGTCGGGGAAGACCCAGCGCTCGCCGCCCGCTCCCGCGCGCGTCGCCACCACCTGGCCGAGGTGCTCGAGGTTCACCTGGTGCACGATCCCGCTCGCCGGGGGCACCACGTTGAGGTCGCGGAAGGCGCGGCTGCCCCAGCGCAGGAAGGCGTAGCGCTCGCGGTTGCGCTGGAACTCGAGCTCGGCGTTCTGCCCCAGCGCCTCCGGCGAGCTCCAGAAGTCGACCTGCACGCTGTGGTCGATGACCAGGTCGACCGGGATCAGCGGGTTGATCTGCTGCGGGTCGCCGCCGAGCCGGGCCACCGCCGCGCGCATCGCGGCGAGGTCGACGACGACGGGCACGCCGGTGAAGTCCTGCAGCAGGACGCGCGCCGGGTTGAACGGGATCTCCGCCTGCTCGGGGGCGGCCGGGTTGTAGCGCGCCAGGCGCACCACGTCGTCGCGGGTGACCTCGTGGCCGCTCTCGGTGCGCAGCACCGACTCGAGCAGGATCTTGATCGAGAAGGGCAGGCGGGCGACGTCGGGGAAGCCCGCGGTGGTCAGGCGCTCCAGCCGGTGGTAGGCGTGGTCGCCGTGAGCGGTGGTGAGGGTGGCTCGGGTTCCGAAGGAGTTCGTGGTCGCGGCGCTCATGGGCTCCTCTGGCTCTCTGGCAACCCTCGGTATGGCTCGATCAGGAGGGCAGCGTCAAGGTGAGCCAGGGCGGACCGCGAGCGGACTACATCTTCTCCAGGGCCCGCAGCAGCACGCGATCCACCTCGGC
>JAKLHH010000614.1 GCA_022710245.1 Myxococcota bacterium | reverse complement strand
GAGCGTCACCTGCGAGGCGAGCGTCACCTGCGAGGCGAGCGTCACCTGCGAGGCGCCGGACGCACGTCCACCCGCTGCCCGTCCTCGAACCTCTGCACCTGCTTGCCGCCCTTGCGGTCGATCAGGATCCAGGTCCCCTGCTTCTTCCCGCCGCGAAACGATCCCTCGCTCCTCAGCTTGCCGTCCGGGTGCCACTCGCGCGTCGGGCCGTCGAGCTGGCCCGCCTTCCAGGTGCCCTCGGCCTTCTGCTGCCCGCTCTCGTACCAGGCCAGCGCGCGCCCCGAGGGCAGACCGCCCTCGTAGCTCACCTCGCGGCGCTTGCGGCCGCTCTCGAACCACTCGGTCCAAGGCCCCTGCTTCTTGCCCGCGCGGTAGGCGCCCTCGCTGGACTTCTTCCCCGTCTCGAACCACTCGGTCCAGCGCCCGTCGCGCTGCCCGCCCTGGTAGCTCCCCTGGCTCCGGGGCCTGCCTCCCGGGTACCACTCGCGGACGCCCTGCGCGTGGCCGCCCTGCCACACGCCCTCGGCCTTCAGCTGGCCGCTCGGGTACCACTCCTGGTAACGGCCGACGAGGTGACCGGCCTGGTAGTCGGCCTCGAGCATCTTGTGCCCGCCCTCGTGCCACTCGACCCAGTGCCCGACCCGGGCGCTGTCCTTGTAGTCACCCTCCCCTCGCTTGCGCCCGCTCGCGTACCAGGTGACCTCATGGCCGTGGACGCGCCCCCTCAGCCACGCGCGGGTCGCCTTCTCGCGGCCGTTCGGGTGCCACTCGCGCTCGGGGCCATGCTTGAGCGGCGCGCCGGCTGGCTGGGCGAGCGCGCACCAGAGCTCGCGGCCAGCGGGGAAGGCCGCCCCCTGCTGGATCGCGCCCTCGGGACAGACGAACGTCTCCGGCGCGGAGCCGCGACGGAAGCAGCCCGCCGGGAGGCTGGCGAGCGCGAGGGCGGCGAGCGCGAGGGCGGCGAGCGCGAGGCAGCGAGCGCGGGTGGTCATCTGCCCGGCGAGCCCTAGGTGGGCTGGCTCTCGCCGACGCGGAAGCCCTCGTGCAGCGTGCGCACGGCGAGCTCGCCGTACTTGGGATCGATCACGCAGGAGACCCGGATCTCGCTGGTCGTGATCATCAGGATCTCGACCCCCTCGCGGGCGAGCAGGTCGAACATGCGCTGCGCGACGCCGGCGTGGCTGCGCATGCCGACCCCGACGATGGAGACCTTGGCGATCCTCTCCTCGCTCACCACCTCGTGCGCGTTGAGCTCCTGCGCGAGGCGGCGCACGATCTCCTGGCCCTTCTCCAGGTCGCTCCGCGGCAGCGTGAAGGAGAGGTCCATCACGCCGCGCGTGGGCAGGTTCTGCACGATGATGTCGAGGACGATCCCCGCCTCGCCGAGCGGCCGGAAGATCTCCGACTGGATGCCGGCCCGGCAGGGCAGCCCGCGGATAGTGATGCGAGAGTCGTTGCGGTCGAGGGTCACGCCGGTGACCAGGACCTTCTCCATGGAGGAGTCTTCGCCGACGACCATGGTGCCTTCCTCCTCGTTGAAGCTGCTGCGGACGTGGACCGGGACGCGGTACTTGCTGGCGACCTCGACCGAGCGGATCTGCAGCACCTTGGCGCCCAGCGACGCGAGCTCGAGCATCTCCTCGTAGCTGATGCGGGAGATCTTGTGCGCCTCGGCGCAGATGTTGGGGTCGGTGGTGAAGACGCCGTCCACGTCGGTGTAGATCTCGCAGACGTCGGCCTTCACGCTGGCCGCGACCGCGACCGCGCTGGTGTCGGAGCCGCCGCGGCCGAGGGTGGTGATGTTGCCCTCGTCGTCGATGCCCTGGAAGCCGGCCACCACCGGGATGGCGTCCTGCCCCACCGTCTCGAAGAGCCTCGCGGCGTCGATCTGGCGGATGCGCGCGCGGGAGAAGGCCGAGTCGGTGTGGATGTGGATCTGGTGTCCGAGGAAGGAGACCGCGTTGCCGCCCTGCTCCTGGATCGCCAGCGCCAGCAGCGCCACCGAGACCTGCTCGCCGGTCGCCACGATCACGTCGAGCTCGCGCTCGGCTGGCCGCGGGCTGACCTCGCGCGCGAGCCTGAGCAGCCGGTCCGTCTCGCCGGCCATCGCCGAGACGATCACGACGACGCGGTGGCCGGCCTGCTTGGTCTTCAGCACCCGTCGCGCCACGTTGCGGATGCGCTCCACGGACCCCATCGAGGTGCCACCGAACTTCTGCACGATCAGCATGGCCGGAGAACCTACCCGGTCAGCGGCCTCGGTTCAAGAGGCGGGTGGCAGGGTCCGGCGCCGCGCTCAGAGGGTGAGGAAGCTCCGCGTCGACACCCCACCTCGCCCTCGGGGTCGACTCGGTCACGCGGTGGCGCTAGTCTCTCCTCGATGGCGGACAAATCTACTGAGTATATCGTGGTGCTGGTGACCTGCCCGCCCGACCGGGCGCCCGAGCTCGCGCGCGCCCTCGTCGGTGAGCGGCTGGCCGCCTGCGCGAACATCCTCCCCGAGGTGCGATCGATCTACTCCTGGAAGGGCGAGCTCTGCGACGACGGCGAGGCGCTGCTGGTGCTCAAGACGCGAGCGGAGCGGCTGGAGGCGCTGCGCGAGAGGGTGGTCGCGCTCCACCCCTACGAGGTCCCCGAGGTGATCGCGCTGCCCATCGTCGGCGGCCACGCGCCCTACCTGAGCTGGCTGGCGGCCTCGACGGAGGATGGCAGGTGCAGCTGACCCGGGCCCTCTCCCTCGCGCTCCTCGCTGTGCCGCTCGGCGTCCCCCGCGTCGCCTCCGCCGCCCCGGCCGCCGCCGCCACCTCGGCGATCGCCGTCGAGAAGCCGCCGACCCCCACCGAGGCGGCGACGCTGCGCAAGCGCGTCGAGGCAGCGCGCAAGCTCCTCGGCGGCGGCGCTCGCGGTCGCGGCGCCGCGCTCGCGCTCCCGTCGCTGCAGCAGGAGGCCAGCCGGCTCGAGGCGCTGCTCCGGGCGAAGAAGCCGACCTGCAACCCCGAGCTCGAGGTCCGCCGCCTCGAGCGGGACGCCGCGGCCCTCGCCGCTGGCCAGCCGTTCCACGAGGCGCCGGGCGTCCACCGCCTCAGCTACCGCTCGCCGCTCGACGGCGCCCAGCACGGCTTCCTGGTGGTCGTCCCCGAGGGGTACTCGTCCTCGCGGCGCTGGCCGCTGGTCGTCATGCTGCACGGCATGTCCTCGCCGCCGCTCCGCGACCTCGGCCGCCTCTTCGGCCTGGCGGACCGCGAGACCCGCGAGTCGCGTATCGTCTGCGATCGCCCGCAGCTCACCGGCGCGCGAGCGCTGGTGGTGGCGCCCGAGGGGTTCGGCGACGCGCTCTTCCGCGTCCTCGGCGAGGTGGACGTGACGAGCGTGGTGCGGCTGGTGACGCGGAGCTACGCGGTCGATCCTTCGCGCGTGACCATCACCGGCCTCAGCATGGGAGGCACCGGCGCCGCCGAGGTCGCCTTCCAGCACCCGGACATGTACGCCGGCGTCCTCGCGCTCTGCGGGTACTACGACCGCAAGCAGGACAGCTCCGTGCAGGGCGAGCCGCTGCTCCCCTGGGAGCAGCACCTGATGAGCGTGCACTCACCGGTCGAGTGGTCGGTGAACGGCCGCGGGCTGCCCCTCCACCTCGTCCACGGCGAGCAGGACGGGCCGGGGCGGGCGCGGCGCCTGCAGCAGCGCTACCAGGAGCACGGCTACCCCGTGGAGCTCGAGCTCTACCCCCGCGGCCACGACGTCTGGGTGCCCGGCTACGAGAAGCTCCGCGCCTTCAAGCTCCTCGGCAAGCTGGCCAGGGGCGGCCCGCCGAAGCTGGTCACCTTCGCCACCGGACGGCCCCGCGTGGCGCGGGCGTACTGGGTGCGGATCGATCGCTTCGCCGACCAGATGAAGTGGGCGCGCGTCCGCGCCGAGGTGGTCGACCGCACCCACCTCAAGGTCTCGACGGAGAACGTCGCGCGTCTCCACCTCGACCCGCCCGCCACGCACCTCGCGAAGGGGAAGGCGCTGCGCGTCGCCATCGACGGCGCCGAGCTGGAGCTCTCCGCGAAGGAGCGCCGCCGGGGCCTCGACCTCGCGCGCGTGAAGGGGGGCTGGCAGGCGCGCGCGTCCGGCGAGGACGACGAGGACGACGGGCTGCGCAAGCGGACCGGGCTCTCGGGCCCGATGGAGGACCTCTACTACGAGCCGCTGGTGGTGGTCTACGGGACCGGCCGGGGGCAGGCGGGTCGCCTGCTCGCCGTCGCGCAGCAGCTCGCACGCTATCGCAAGCGCGTCAGCGTCAGCTACAAGGTGATCCCGGATCGCCAGTGGACGCCGCGCGCGGCGCGCCGGTCGGCGGTGATCCTCGTCGGCAACGAGGCGAACAACTCGGCGCTCGCGCGGCTCGGGGCGCAGCTCCCGATCCGAGTCCTCGCCAGCGAGGTGCTCCTCGGGGGCAAGCGCTTCACCGGCCCTGGCCTCGGCGCCACCTTCATCTACCCGAACCCGGAGGCGCGAGGCCGCTACCTCCGCGTCGTCGGCGGCACCAGCGAGCGCTCCTACAAGCTCTTCGAGATGCTCCCCGTCTACCAGCCGGACTACCTCGTCTTCGACGAGGGCGTGGCGACCAAGCACCCGAAGCCGGTGCTGGGCAAGGGGCGCTCGCTCCTCGCGGGCGGCAGCTTCGACGAGCGCTGGCAGCTCTCGCGCCCGCCGCTCGCGGTGCCGGCACGCGGCGCCGCCTCCCGGCCCGCGGGCGAGCCCGCCAGGACCAAGGGCGACCAGGGCGGGAAGTAGGAGCGGCGCCCCGCACGTTGGGCGGTGGCGGGCAGCTGCCGCGACCAGGACAAGCAGGCAACCCGGGAGCGCGGCGTCCGATAACCAGGCATGACGACCTGGCACCGCCTCGCTGCCTGCCTGCTCCTCGGCCTCGCGCTCCTGACCGCGGCCCTCCGGCTGCTGCCGCGCGCGCCCCCTCGCCCGCTGCCTGCCTGCCGCCATCCGCTGGCGCTTCGCGAAGGGGGGCGCGTGCGCGTGCTCTGCCTCGAGCGCGCGTCGGTCTCCGCCGAGGAGGTCCGGGCCCTGCTGGGGCGCCGGGAGTGCGGGGCTGCCCGGCTCGCGGGGGCAGAGCGCCTTCGCGCCGGTCAGCTGCTCGCGCTCGAGGGGTGCAGGCTCCAGCCGGCGCCGCTCCCGGGCACGCTGCGCCTCCTCCTCGGCCTGCGCCTCGATCTCAACCTCGCCGATCAGGCCGACCTCGAGGCGCTCCCCCGCATCGGCCCCGTCCTCGCCCGGCGGATCCTCGAGGCGCGGCGCGCGCGCGCCTTCGGCAGCGTCGACGAGCTGCGGCGCGTGAAGGGGATCGGACCGGTGATGCTGGCGCGGCTGCGGCCGCTCACCTGCGCGGCCGACGGCTGCCAGTGACTGCCA
>JAKLHH010000613.1 GCA_022710245.1 Myxococcota bacterium | reverse complement strand
TCAGGTTCTCGGGGTGGAGCGCGCCGCAGCGCTCGTTGATGTTCATCCCGTCCGGGCTCACCGCGAGCGGGAAGACCTTGGCGCCGAGCTCGTCGAGGACGGTCGGCGCGACCTTGTAGGCGGCGCCGTTCGCGCAGTCGACCACCAGGCGCAGGCCGTTGAGGGAGAGGTCGCGCGGGAAGGTGCTCTTGAGGAAGGCGACGTAGCGGCCGCGGGCGTCGTCGATGCGCAGCGCCTTGCCGACCTTGTCGGGGTCCGAGCGCTTCTCGTCGAGCTCGCCCGACTCCATCAGGCGCTCGAGCTCGGCCTCGGTGTCGTCGGGGAGCTTGAAGCCGTCGCCGGCGAAGATCTTGATGCCGTTGTCGTGGTAGGGGTTGTGACTGGCGCTGATCACGACGCCAGCGTCGGCGCGCATGCTGGAGGTGATGTGCGCGATGCCGGGGGTCGGCAGCGGCCCGCAGAGCCAGCAGTCGGCGCCCATCGAGCAGATGCCGCCGCAGAGCGCGGTCTCGAACATGTAGCCGGAGACGCGTGTGTCCTTGCCCACCACCACGCGGCCGGGGCGACCCTTGTAGCGGAAGAGGTACGCCACCGCGCGTCCCAGGTTGAGGGCCATCTCCACGGTCATCGGCGGCGTGTTGGCGACGCCCCGCACCCCATCGGTCCCGAACAGCTTGCGGTTGCCCATCGGTCCTCCTCGGTCCCCCGACGATCGGGGATCGACCTCCGGGTGTCAAGACCAGGGCTGCTGGTGGGACCCGCCCCGGGTGTGGGACCGACCGAGGGTGGGACCGACCGAGCGTGGGACCGACCGAGGGTCTGGGACCGACCGCGGGTGTGGGACCGACCGAGGGTGGGACCGACCCCGGGTGGGCAGCTCTCGCAGCGGGTGCTAACGTGCGCCCATGCACCCGACCCTGCCAAGCACCAGCCTGCGCGCGGCCACGGCCCTGGCCCTGCTCGCGCTCGTGGCTGCCTGCCCCTCCCGGCCCGCGGCCCCTCCCGCGGCGCCAGCCACCCGGCCCCTGAGCGTCGCGGGCCTCGAGGTGCACGTCCCGACCGCCTTCGTGGCCCTCGACGCCGCGCGCCTCGAGCGCCTGCGTCGCACGGCGGCGCAGCAAGAGCCCGACGGCGAGCACACGGTGGCGGGCGCGCGGGCCGAGTCGCTCACGCTCGGCATGGTCTACGTGCAGCGCTCGGTGATCAGGCGCCCGCTCCCCGCGGAGGCGACCACGGTTCGCCAGGCGCTGGCGCTCTGGGTGGACGCGCTCTCGCAGCACCTCGCAGCGGCAGGCGCGACGGTGCACGACCGGACCGTCGGCGATCGGGACGGCGGCCTCGAGGTCTGCCTGCGGGCCGTGCTGACCGACCCCGACGGGCACGTCGCGGCGCCTCGCCTCTGCGCGCTCTTCACCGTCGGACCGGGCGAGCGGCTGCACAGCCTGACCACGAGCTGCTTCGCGCCGGCGGAGAGCAAGCTCTGTGACGTGGTCCTGCAGAGCAGGCGCTACACGAGCAGCGACGCGCTCCCCTATGATCGGCGGCTCGCCGCCCGGCCGGGGCAGGGCCTGGACGGGGGATCTCCGCCGCGTTCCCCCAGGTGACGAGCGTCTCCGGGCGCACCCTGCACGTGAGGCCTGAGGCGACGGGACATCAGCTGGCCGTGGGGCTAGCGCGTCCGACCGCCGCGGCCGGGGCGAGGACCATGATCACCCTCACCAGCAAGCGAGGCAACGAGATGCCCCCGCTGCTCGGTCCGAGGGCGAGATAGTGACCCACCTGCTGCGAGCCGCAGGGCGGCTACGAACGCCACCCGGGAGCGGCCTCGCCACCGCGGCCTGTTGCAGCGCTCCGATGCGGATGCTATCACTGATAGCATCTGCGAGGTGGCCGATGGCGCAGCTGATCGTCCGAAACATCGATGAGGCGCTGGTGCTGGCGCTCAAGCGCCGTGCGGCTCGCCACGGTCGTTCCGCAGAGGCCGAGCATCGCGCGATCCTCGCGGAGGCACTGACCTCCGAAGGGCCGCGCACCTCATTCAAGGAGTTCCTCGCGTCGATGCCCGACGTGGGGGAGGACGATGAGCTGGTCCCTCCGCGCGACCTGCCACGCGGGGTCGGGCTGTGAGCTGGCTGGTCGACACCAACGTGCTCTCCGAGCTCCGGCGTGGAGAGCGCTGCCACCCGGGAGTGCGGGAGTGGTTCAACGCCGTGGAGGACGAGGAGCTGTTCACCAGCGC
The DNA here is from genome assembly GCA_022710245.1 of Myxococcota bacterium. Next base: position 3,176 of record JAKLHH010000613.1, on the reverse strand, counting down.
GCTGGTCATCGGCGAGCTGCGCCGCGGCGTCGAGTCGATCCGTCGTCGCGACCCCAGGTCCGCGGCCGTGCTCACTCAGTGGCTCTTGCGCCTGACGGAGAGCTACGGCGATCGGATCCTTGAAGTCGATGTCGAGGTCGCAGAGCGATGGGGGGTGTTGAACGTTCCGGATCCGCTGCCCAGCGTGGATGGCCTGCTCGCCGCCACTGCGCTGGTCCATGGCCTGACCCTGGTCACGCGCAACGTCCGCGACGTGCGGTCAACGGGCGTGCGTCTGCTCGATCCATTCTCGATGTAGACCTGCCCGAGCGCTGCGTTCTTGCAGTGTGTCCCCCGGGGTGTGATCCGAGCGCGACGACGGGCTAGTTCGGACACCCGGGGTTCGTCACCAGCGGGTCGGCCGGCCCGATCAGGTTCGTGGTGCCGAACATCCCGACGGTGAGGGCGCGGCTGTCCTTGAACCCGCCCGCGCGGTCGATGGCCACCACCCCGCGCTTCCCGTCGGCGGCGGTGTTCATGTACAGCGGCAAGTAGCGGACGCCGTTGACGGCCGCCTTGCCCTGCTCGTCGCGGGTCAGGCCCAGGTAGAGGAGCAGCGACGAGCGCCGCGGCAGGCTGGTCTGACCGCTGACGAAGTTGCCCATCGAGTAGATCACGAACGTCTCGCGGCCGTCGGCGGTGGTGTACTTCTCCCAGGGCTCGGTGACGTGCGGGTGGCTGCCGATGATGGCGGTCGCGCCGGCCTCGAGGAGCCGGTGCGCGAGCTTGGTCTGGTCCGCGTTCGGGCGCGCGGTGTACTCGATGCCCCAGTGCGGCGTGACGATGACCGCGCTGAGCTCCCGCCGCCCGGCGAGCTCGCGGACGATGCCCTCGATGGCGGTCGTGTCCTTGTAGCAGCCCAGGACCTGGTGCTTGGAGTCGGGGATGCCGTTCGTGTCGTAGGTGCAGGCGAGCCAGGCCACCGTGATCCCCTTCGCGGTGGTGGTCGTGTACCAGGGCGAGCTCGTGTCGCCGGCGCGACGCGTGCCGGTGTGCGCGAGCTTGGCCGCGTCCAGCGCGTCCAGGGTGCGGTCGGCGCCGAGGCTGCGGCGGTCGACCGAGTGGTTGTTCGCCGTCGAGACCACGTCGACCCCGCTCTTCACCAGGTCCTCGGCGAGCGCGGGGTTGTAGTTGAACATCGGGTAGCTCGTGTAGACGACCCCGTCGAAGACGAGCCCCGGGTCCTTGACCGCCTTGCCCGCGGAGTTGACCCCGGCGGCCGCCGGCCCCTCGAAGTTCGCGTAGGTGGTGTCCGCGGTGGCGAGGAGGTCGGCGACGCCGCTCCAGAGGCTGCCGTAGCGGAGCTTGCTCTTCTGCGCGAAGGCCTGCTGCTGGAGGGCGCCGTGCAGGAGCACGTCGCCGACGGCGGCGATGGTCAGCCGGTCACCGGCGGCGCAGGCGGCCTTGAAGGCGAGGGTCTTGGGGTAGGTGCTGTCGGCCTTGCCATCCAGCCCCTGATAGGCGTCGCCCTCCTCGGAGTCCTCCGAGGGCGGCTGCGCGCCCTCCTCTTCGATCGGATCGAGCCCACCACAGGCAGAGAGCAGAAGTACGAGAGTCCAGCTGAGTCGCTTCATGGGTCCTGTCCCGGCACACGATGGCCCATCCCCGGACACCTCCGCTGCAGCAAGGAGCGGACCAGGGCCGCCCCCGCGAACACGCTGGGGATCTCGACCCGACTCGGGCGCGAGGGCGTTCACTCTGCGCGGGCGCTCTCCGGATCATGGAGAGATCAGGCGCGCGATCAGCGATCAGCGATCAGAGAGGAGGCGAGCGGCGTTGCTCTTCTCGCGGCGGAGGTGCGCGAGGGCGAGCGCCGAGGCACGGTTCAGCCGAGGAGCCCCATCTGCTCCACAAACTCGACGCCGTGGCGACGCGCGGCGGCCTCCACGCGGAGGCGCAGCGTCGGGTCGAGGGGCTCGCCGCGGTAGCGCGGCCCGGCGCCGGTCGCCGCGGCCAGCCGGTCGACGGCGGCCAGGACCTCGCGCGCCAGGGTCCGGAAGGGCAGGCTCGACCAGTAGGGGCGCACGACGAGGGTGTCCTCGGTCCGCACGACTCGCACCGCGCCCTCACCCGCGGCGCGGTCCTCGAGCACCATGCTATGGCTGAGGACGTGCGGCGTCAGGTGCTCGGGCGTCAGCCTGGCCAGCGCCTGCAGCGGGGGCGGCGAGGCGCACGGGAGCTCGAAGAGGAAGTAGTCGGTGAGCTCGTCGATGGCGCCGAGCGGGAGCTCGAGGGGGGCGTGGCTCTCGACCAGCAGACGCTGGCGGCCCTCCCGCCAGAAGTCGAGGAGCCCACGCACCAGCGCTCCGTCGAGCGCGAAGAGCTGGTCGACGTTCTCCGCGGTGACCTCGTGGCCGGACGACTCCTCGAAGACCCGGGCCCCGCCGAGCGCCCTGGCCAGCTGGAGCGCCAGGTCCACGAGGTCGCCCAGGTTGCGCGGGAACGTCGCGCTGGTGAAGCTGAGCGAGAGCTCCACGTGCCGGACCTGCCCCGCGCCGGGGTGGCGGAAGATCGCGCACCAGGGGTCTTTGCCCTGGGGGTGGTCGAGCCAGGTCGCCCCGTCCCGCGGGTGTCTGGACGGGTGAAAGATATCGAGCAGGTCGTCGAGCGTCTCGCCGCTCAGCTCGGGGCTCGGCTCGGCCCGGCGAATAGCGGCGTAGCTGGAGGCGCGCGTGATCCAGATGCAATAGGGCATGGCGTTCCTACGAGCCACGGCCCCCTCGGCTTCCCGCCGCTCGCGCCCCTCGGCCGGCAGCCCCGCCTCGCGCGGCTCTCCTCTGCTCTTCGAAGGCGCACCCCCGTCGCGCTGGATGGCTCGCTCGCTGGTCGCCGCTCGAAAACGAGACCCCGCGCGCCCGGGCCGACGACGCAACTGCAACGCTTGCTCGCGCGCCCTGCTGGCACGCGCGTTGCCAGCACTCGCTGTCGCCCTTCACGCGCAGCCTCCAAGCGAGGCGAACAGGGCGAACATCGAACGTCGCGGCGCAGGTGCTGCGCCCGCGAGCAGCATAGTCGGAGTAGGAATGACCATCGCTGATCACCCCCTCCACGGATCCGGACGTGCGGCATTACCGCATCCGGCTCTTGCTTCGGGTGGTCACGCGCAGGCGCTGCCCGGGCCAGGGGTGACAGATGTG
>JAKLHH010000612.1 GCA_022710245.1 Myxococcota bacterium | reverse complement strand
ATCAGGTTGTGGGGCGCGTCGGCGACGAGCCGCGCGTCGACCGGCCGCCCGATCGCCTCGGAGAGCGCGCGCACCGCCATCAGGCCGAGGAAGAGGCGGTTGCCGAAGGCGAAGTTCGCGGCGTTGCGCATCGCATCCAGGTAGCGCTCGCCCTCGCCAGCCAGCGGTCCCTGCGTCGGCAGCACGAAGAAGCGGTGCTCGGGATGGGCGAGGCCCGCCGGGAAGAGCTCGCGGGCGCGCGCGCCGAAGTGCCCGCCGACGGCGTGCCCGAGCCCGACCGCCCCCGAGTGCACCATCACCACCACGCGCTCTCGCGCGAGGCCCCACTCGCGCGCGGCCCAGCCGTCGACGAGCTCCTCGACGACCTGGAGCTCGACGAAGTGATTGCCGCCGCCCACCGAGCCGAGCTGGGCGTCGCGGCTCTGCGCGCTGCCCGAGCCGCGGATGTAGTCGTCGAAGGCGAAGGTCCCCCGCGCGGCGAGCGAGCCGCGCTGGTGGACACGCGCCAGCTCGGCCTCCTGCCGCGCCCGGTCGTACCAGCGCCAGAGCCCGACCCCGGCGTTGTCCGTGGCCGTCTCGCAGAGCCCGGCGAGCCCGCCCTGGAGCAGCGCCCCGCGCTGCCGTGGTGAGAGCGGCAGGTCCCGCTCGCCCCCGAAGAAGATGGCGCGGAGCCGCCGCTGCAGCGCCGCGGCCGCGCCCAGGAGCTCGGCGCGGGTCACGTCGGTCGCCAGGAGCCGCATGCCGCAGCAGACGTCGTTGCCGATCGCGGCAGGGATGACGAACCCGCGCGCGAGGGCGACCGTCCCCACCGGCATCCCCGCGCCTCGATGGAGGTCGGGGGTCAGCACGACCCGCTCGAGCACCGCCTCGCCGCCGAGGAACGGCGCCAGGCGCCCGCGCTGCTCGAGGGCCGCGAGCTGGGCGAGGGTCTCCTGCAGCGAGAGGAGCGCGAAGAGCTGGGCCAGCGCCTCCGGCTCCACGGGCACCTCGGGCCGCGCGATCAGCGTGACGGGCACGCCGTACGGGTTCTCGACGTTGACGAGCTGGTCATCGATGCGACGCAGGCACCGATCAGGGCGCACCTTGGCGCGCATGGCTACACCTCTCGCCGCGGAGCAGCGACCACGAGGGTTCGTTCGAAGACGGGGCCGGCACGTTTCCCCGTGCCGAGAGGCAGCAGCCAGGCTCCATTGTGACGTCCGCGCCCGGGAGATCAAGCCGGAGTCTTCGGCGAAGCTCCGCGACCGACAATCGAAGAGCCACTGGACAGGTCGGCGGCCGGCTCTCCGCGAGTCGTGGAGCCCACCCCGCGAAGACGCACCGTTGCGGGGGAGTCATCCCGGCACGTGCCTTGCTCGCAATGCAGCCGGAGGTGGCCTTGCTTCGCGGTGCGGCGCTCACCACGCTTGCCTTGCTCGCCGCCCTCGGCCACGCCAGCGCGCGCCGATCCGCAGAGCCTCGACCGTCGGCCTCGACCATCCGTCGCGCGAGCAGCCAGGGACTCTCGCTCCCGCTGGTTCGCCAGGAGACCGGCTACAGCTGCGGCGCGGCCTCGCTCAGCTCGGTGCTGCGCCTCTTCACTGAGTGGCGCGGCGATGAGCGGCGCCTCCATCGCGAGCTCGGCACCAACTCCGCGACCGGCACCGAGCCGGAGCGCCTCGTCGCGGCCGCGCGGCGGCGCGGCCTCCAGGCCGAGCTGCGAACGGGGCTCACCGTGCGCGAGCTGCGGTCCGCGGTCAAGCGCGGCCAGGCCGTCATCCTCGAGCTGCAGGCCTGGCCAGAGACGCCCGGTGGCCCGCTGGAGCAGCGCTGGGACGCCGGCCACTACGTGGTGCTGAAGAGCGTCGGCACACGCTACCTCTACCTGATGGATCCCTGGTGGGGTGAGGGCAGCGGGGCGCGTCGCCCACGCGTCACCTATCTTCCGATCGAGGAGCTCCTTGGCCGGTGGCACGCCATCAACGCGCGGGACACCGGCGGTCGCCGCGATCGTCAGCTCGGCGTCGTGATCGAAGCACCCGGCGAGACGCCTCGGCCACGCGTCGGCCGCGCGAGCCAGGGGAGCGTGGGCCTGGTCCGGATGGAGTAGCGCTACTCCAGCGCCACCGCCTTCTCCGTCCACTGCGCGATGTGGTTGTTCGTGGCGAGGTCCTGAGCGGGCAGCCGGAACGCCGGGAAGCTCGGGTCGGTCCCGGCGGTGAGCTCGCCCACGCGGATCGCGGTCATCCAGATCTGCGGGTTCCGATCCTTCGCGTCCTTGGTGCTGTTCACCAGCCGCGTCCCGTAGTCCCTCGTCGAGGAGAAGGTCAGCCAGAGCAGCGTCGCTCCCTTGTAGGTCTGCACGAACGGCGACCAGCGCCCCCACGAGTTGCGCAGGTTCGGCCCCTGGTTCGCCCGCGCCAGCTCCACCGGAGCGCCGCCGCCGGCCGGGACCGCGAAGAGCGCCGCGTCATCATCGCTGTAGCTGTCCCCGCTCGAGCGGTTGAAGACGATCGTCTTTCCGTCGGGGGCGTAAGCCGGGTAGTAGTTGTTCTCGGTGGCGCTGGCGGCCGCCACCAGCACCGTGGGTCCGCCGAGCGTCATGCCGGTGAGGGGGGCCGTGACGATGCTCCCACCGCTGAAGGACCAGTCGGAGCCGGGGGCGACCGGGCGAGTCCAGACGAGCTGCTTCCCGTCAGGGGAGATATCCGGCATGGTGGCGGCGCCGCCCGTCTCGAGCTGCGCGAGCTGCGCGCCGCTCACCGGGTCCCGCACCGAGAGGACGCCCTTCGAGGAGGCGATCAGCTGGTCGCCGCCCGGCGTGAAGACCTGGAAGTTGGCCGCGTAGGTCTTGTCCGCCGTGAGCGAGCGCTTGGCCACGTCGAGGATGCCCGCGGGGCCGTCGCCGCCGACGAAGGTCACCGCCATCCGCTTGCCGTCGCGCGAGAGGGCGTGGCAGGCGACGCAGCCGCCACCCTCGGCGTTGCTGAAGAACGAGGTGGCCTTCTGACCGGGAGCGCCGAAGTCGTAGCGGATGATCCCGCCGGCCGACGTCGCGGCCCAGTAGTAGATCGCGCCCTGGACGGCCTCGCGCGAGAAGAGGACCTGGACGTCGCTCGAGCGCGTGCTGCTCGACGGCGCGGCCTGGCTGAGGCCGCGGACGTGCACCTTCACCTCGCCCTCGAGGCTGGAGCTCGCCATCACCCGGAAGGCGGCGTCGGTGAGGCTCACGACGGGCGCCGCGCTGTAGAGGCGCAGGTCAAGCAGCTCGCTCTCGACCGCGAGCTCCCAGAGATCGTGACCGCCGTCGACCCACATCACCTCGAGCTCGCCGAGGTTGGGCGGGATCAGCGTGCCGGTCGCCGGGTAGACCACCGAGGGGCCGCTGCCCGCCGCGTCGCTCGCCTGATCGAAGAGCGTCTGGGCGTTCGCCGGCACCCCCTCGCCGAGCGAGCGCAACGTCATCCGGACCGTGAGCGAGGTCTGGCTGGTCACGGTGCCCAGCGTGGCCACCACCGAGGTCCGGCCCGCCTGCAGGTCCGTGCTCGTCAGCGTGGCCCCCTCGAAGCTGCCGAGCAGCGGGTTCGCCAGCGTGAGGTGCACGTCCCTGGTCACGTCGCGTGTCCCCGAGGCATAGGTCGCGAGCACCGTGAAGGTCTGTGTCTGTGGCTTGCTCGGCGAGGCGGTGAGGACCGCGTCGGCGGGCGAGATGGACAGCGACTTCAGCTCGTCGCTGGGCTCGTCCGGGACCTGACCGCTGCAGGCAGCGAGGATCCCGAGCAGGTGGAGGACTGGGAGGTAGTAGTTCCTGGTCGCCATGCCCCAGGATCGTGCAGGGGCCAGGCCAGGGTACGTCCGGCGCAAGGTCCTGGAACTCCGTTACGCGGCGGGCAGGTGCCGGGGTCTCACGTTCCCTGCACCTTCCTGACACGTGGACAGCTGTCCCCAGCGGACCGACATGGGGGGTGGACGCTCTGCCGCGCAGGACTCTGCCGCGCAGGACTCTGCCGCGCAGGACTCTGCCGCCCAGGACTCTGCCGCGGACACTGCCGCCCGGCACTCTCGCGCCTGGGACGCTGCCGCCTGGGACTCTACCCGGGACTACCGCTTGGGGAGCATCTCGTAGCCGTCCGCGTCCCAGCCGATCGGCTGGATCCGCCCCGGCGGGGCGATGGCGATGCCGGCGCTGCCGCCCGGGAGCTTGCGCACGCTGACCTGAGCGCGGGGGTAGACGCCCGCGTCACGGAGCCGTCGCGAGGTGATCTTCTCCGGCGCACGGAACTCCAGCTCGCGCGCGACGCCGCCATCGAACCAGGGCCGCTGCGTCAGCGTGACGCTGCCGCGCTGGGTGGTCGCGCCCGGCAGGCCGCCCGCCAGCACGTCGAGGGAGAGCATGCGCGCGTCGGCGCGAGGCTCACCGCTGCGCGCCGCCTGGTAGTAGGCCTCGTTCGCGCCCACCACGTGGTCACCGACGACGGAGACGTGGGGCATGCGCGCGATGCGACGGAGCTGGCGCAGCTCCGCCGCGCTCAGCCGCGGACGCAGGGTGACCCCGGGCTGCGAGGGCAGGGCCTTCGCACGGAGCTCGACCCACTGCTGCTTGAGGCGCTCGAGCTTGCCGGCCGGCTGGGCGGACGCGAGGGACGGAACCACGGCGACGGCGAGGCCGAGACCGAGGAGGAGGATGTGCAGAGGGACGCGTTGAAGTCTCATGCGGCGGCCAGAAGCAAGCCGCGTGCCTCGCCTCCGCGGTGGACCGAAGACGGACCTACGCGCTGTTCCGGGCGAGGCGGCGCCCCCGCCGGCTACTCGAGGCTCCAGTTCTCGACGAGCACCCGTGCGCAGCTGGCCGCGTGTTGGGTCAGTCGGCTGGGGAGGTCCGCCCGCTCAGGGCATCCGCTTGCCCACGCCGAACAGCGAGACCAGGTACTCGCCGCTGCCCTGACCGTCGAGGTAGAAGTTGAGCTCCAGCCCGGGGGCACTCTCCAGCGCCGCGCCCATGCTCGCGCTGGTGGTCACGTAGAACGACCGCCTGGCGACAGGGAGCAGCGTGGTGGTGTACATCCAGCGCTGGAAGGTGGCGCTCAGAGTGCTCCCGCTCAGGGTCACGGTCACGTCACCGAGGTCGAAGGGGTCGTGGTAGGTGCCGACCAGGGCCGCGAGGTCCGCCTGAGCAGGCGCGGAGACCTTCGGCGCCGCCAGGCCCGGGGTGAAGAGCTCCAGCGCCTGCTGCCCGATCAGATCCGGATTCAAGGCGTCGGCCGAGTTCAGCAGCACCGCCACCGCCAGCGGGCGGCCCGGGAGCAGGTAGACCTGGGAGGCGAACCCATTGTTGCCCCCGCTGTGGCTGAGCACCCGATCTGCGCCGCGCCGGCTGATGAAGAAGCCGTACCCGTAGGCGTCGTCGTCGGAGATGAACGAGAGCACGGCCTGCGGG
>JAKLHH010000611.1 GCA_022710245.1 Myxococcota bacterium | reverse complement strand
CGGATCGTAGCTGAACCGCATGACGGCGATGTCGGCGGTGCCGGTGCAGTGATCGACCGAGGTGGCGGGGGGCGTCGTGTTGCGAGACCCCGCGAGGTAGATGTACCCGTCGCTGTGCGAGAGGCCGTGTGCGTAGTTGGGCGACCAGCTGATCTCGCGCGGCCAGCTCGCCGTCAGCGCGCTCTGCCCGTCCTGGGGCGAGACCATGCAGTCGTGCGGCCCCGTGTGCGTCGAGGCCTTCTTGCCGGAGGCGAGGACGTGAGCTCGCGCCGCGCCCGCGGTGGAGATGAACCCGCCGCCGGAGGCCGGGAAGTAGACCTCGTCCCCGCGGTGGGAGACCAGCGTCGCCGACGTGTAGCTGTTGATGGTGCCGGCCGCCAGGTCGATCACGCGGAGGCCGTCGGCCCACCGCATGCAGCAGCCGTTGCCCTCCTCGAGGAAGATCAGGCCGGACTCGGGGCCGATCGAGTGCCCCACGTTGACCCAGGTCGGCGCGTCGAGGTGGGCCTCGATGGCCAGGCCCCCGTCGCCGAACCCGACGGGCGCTCCCGCGATGTGCTCGAGGGGAGTCTGCCCCGCCTGGGGCAGACCGGAGCTGTTGCCCTGCCAGGAGTTCAGCTTCACGGTGGCCGGGTACCGCAGGATCTGGCTAGAGACAGCCATGGTGAGCTCACCGCTCTCAGGATCCTCGTCGACCATCCCCTGCGCGATCACCACGACGGAGTCGCTGGACGAGCGGTAGACGACGTTCCCCGACGCTGGCTGCCCGAGATCGTGCACCTTGCCGTCGGCGGGGTCGAAGCACAGCATGCGGTCGCCGCAGCCCGGGGCCTGGCCCCACCAGCCGCAGTTGTCCGGGAACAGCACCCGGCCCTTGCCGTCGACGGCGATGGCCTCGAAGCTCTTGGGCGCGCAGCCCTGCCTGGGGTCTGCGGGCGCGAGCGCGTAGCAGGTCGTCGAGAGGGGCTCCACCGCCCCGTTGAAGGCCAGCCAGGTCGGCTGCGAGCCGAGCAGCCCGTAGAGCTTGTTCTTCGCCATCCAGTAGATGGTCTGGGGCGCGGCCTTGGTGCCGGCCAGGTGGTCGCAGGGCTCGGCCAGCCACAGCTCCCATCCCCGCGAGGCGCGGTTCCAGCGGTAGATGCCGGTCTGGTTGCAGCCGAGGATGCTGCCCGCGTCGTCGCGGGTCAGCGAGACGATGATCTGCCCGCCGGCGAGCGGCGCCCTGGAGATGAGCCGGGTCGAGCCGTCCACGATCCGCAGCCCCTGCAGTCGGTCCCCGAGGAAGATGTCGCCGCTGATCGGGTCTCTGACCAGCTGGTTGAGGTGATAGGCCTGCTGGTAGTAGGTGCTCGCGTTGATCAGCGTCGCCGTCGCGGTGACCCCGTTGTCATCTCCGCGCCCCCCGGCCAGGATCCTCAGCCCGGGCGCGTTGAAGAGCCCGCTGTGGGCCATGCTCTGGTTGCCCGCCCTGTCGCGCGCCAGCGCGCGCACCACGACAGGCAGCCCGGCGACCGCCGCCGGCACCGTCCACCCGTGCGTCAGGTTGACGAGCTCCGGGTCCGTCTCCTCCTTGGCGACGCTGAGCCCGAGCGCGAGCGGCGTCCAGGTCCGCCGGTTGTCGAGGCTGTAGGAGAGGTCGACCGCCCCGACCGGCATCGGCCCCTCGCTGTCGTGGGCGTGGAGCTCGAGCTGCACCGTCGAGCCGGGAGAGAGCTGGGTCAGGGGCCCAGGCCCCAGGAGGCGCACGATCGGCGGCGTCGCCCGATCGATCGCCATCCGCAGCTCCGCGCGGCTCGAGGTGAGGCCGACGCGATCCTTGACCCACACCGACAGCACGTGCTCCCCCTGGGTCGCGGCGAGGGTGACCGGGTAGTCCGCCTGGTACGGGCGCCAGGTCGCTCCGTCGAGGGAGTCGACTCCGTCGCGCACCACGATCTGGGCGGCGCCGCTCGTGTCCTTGACCGTGGTCAGCACGTTGACGAACGGGGCAGCGACCGGGCTCTGCTGCTTGATCGCGAGGGCCTCGAGCACCGGCGGCGTGGCGTCGACGGTGAAGTCCGCGCGGCTCTGGTCCTCGGCCGTGCCGCCGCCCACGAAGGAGGCTCGGATCCTGACCCGCATGGCGTTCGAATCGGCCGTCGGGAGCTCCCAGTCGTAGCTCGTGGCGCTGACCCCGCTCACGATCGCCGCCCAGGAGCCACCGCTGTCGCTGCTCTGATCGAGGCTGACGCTCTGGAGCGGCGCGGTCGAGCTCCACTGGATGGTGAAGCGGGCTCCTCCCAGCAGCAGCTCGCCGCCGGTGGGCGCGAGGAGCCGGATCGGGCCGGCGGGGGCATCGCGGCCGGCGTCACGGCCGCCGTTGCCGCCGTCGCCGAGGAAGCGGAGACATCCACCAGAGGCCAGCAGCAGGGGCAGCACGAGGCAACCCGCGGCGACCCTCGTCGTCTGACGCGCACGAGCGTACAAGGACCGACCAGGCATGGCGTGCTCTTCTCACGGTAGCAGCGTCAGCGCATGCTGCCAACCTGCGAGACAGAGCAGAGCGACAGAGCGGGCCGCCGAGCCGAGCCGGCGGGTGGCGGCCGAGGCGTCCGCAGCGCGGCGCTCGCGCAGGAGACCCGCCCGCCACGGCGTGCCCTTGCCCCACGCGACCGAGCACCTCGCGCGATCCGAGGTCACCAGGGCCGGGGCCGAACCCGGATCAGACCGGCGGCGCCTCGCCCTGCCCGACCTGGCGCAGCCGGTTCTCGAGGCGCTCGAGGCCGCCGCCGGCGAAGGCCTTGAACCGCTCGCCCTTCACGTAGATCACCGTGTAGGGCAGGTCCTGCACCTCGGCGAGCCAGGGGCTGGCGCGCTTGAAGCTGGCCAGCCCCGGCCTGTCGAGGAGCATCTTGCCGAAGCGGACCTCGGGCCAGAACCCGGCACGGCCGAGCGCCGCCTCGAGCTCCTCGGTGAAGGCGTTGCACGCCGCGCAGGTGCTCTTGCCCAGCATCAGCACCGCCACCGGCGCCGCGGTGAGATCCTTCCAGCGCTCACCCTCGAGCTGCTCCAGCCTGCTCATGGACGCACCTCCTCAGCCGACGAACTTCTCGCCCTTCTTCCAGTCGGCGCCGCAGAGGCCACCGCTCTGGAGGGCCTGCACCGTGCGCAGGACCTCGGCGGGGCTGCGGCCGGCGGAGAGGTCGTTGACCGAGATCGAGCGGACGATCCCCTTGTCGTCGATGACGACGGTGCCGCGGAAGGCGACCCCGTCCTCCTCCTTGAGCACGCCGAAGGCGCGCGCCACCGAGTGGTTGGTGTCGGCGAGGACCGGGTGGGTGATCTCCTGCGGGAAGATCTTGCGGTCGGCGAGCCAGGCCTTGTGGCTGTAGAAGCTGTCGGTGCTGCAGCCGATGACGGCCACGCCGTCGTCGGCGAGCTCGCCGCTGAGCTTCTGGAAGCCGACGATCTCCGTCGGGCAGACGAAGGTGAAGTCGAGCGGGTAGAAGTAGAGGACGTGCCACTTGCCCTTGTAGTCGCTGCTGCGCAGCGTCTTCTGCTCGCCCTTCACGTGGGCGTTCTGGGTCCACTCTGGCTCGTGCTTTCCAATCAGAGACATCGCGTTGCTCCTCGTGCTGGGGTGGTGCTGAGACCGTTCGTGGACTAGGTTTGGCCCGGCGGGAGGGGTCGTGCAACCCGCGCGGGCCTGGTTCTCGCTCCCGGCCGGACGGCCGCGCCAGAAGAGGCATGGGCGAGGGGAAGGCGAGTGGCGGCGCGAGCAAGTGTGCTATGCCTCCTGGCCAGGAGATGACCCATGCGCCTCGCGTTCGCCCCCCTCGCCCTCGCCCCCCTCGCCCTGGCCCTGACGCTCGCCGCCAGCTGCCACCACAACGCCCCCGCCGACCACGCGCCTGGCACCCTCGCGCACCGGCTCGGCGTCGACCTCGACGGCATGGACCGCTCCGTCCGGCCGGGCGACGACTTCGGCGACTACGCCAGCGGGGCCTGGCTCAAGAAGACCGAGATCCCCGCCGACCGCCCCTCCTGGGGGGTGGGCGCGATGATGGCCGAGCTCACCGATCGGCGCACCGCCGAGCTGATCACCGAGGCCGCGCGCGCCCCCGGCGACGATCCGAACGCGAAGAAGATCGGCGACTACTACGCGAGCTTCATGGACGAGGCGGCCATCGAGGGCAAGGGCCTGGCGCCGCTCCGGCCCACCCTCGAGCGGATCGGCGCCCTCGGCGACGCGCGCGCCCTCGCGCGCTTCCTCGGCAGCGCGCTCCGCGCCGACGTGGACGTCCTCAACGCCACCGAGCTCCACACCGATAACCTCTTCGGCCTCTGGGTCGCCCAGGACCTCGACGAGCCGAAGAGCTACTCGCCCTTCCTGCTGCAGGGCGGGCTGGTGATGCCCGACCGCCAGTACTACCTCGACCCCTCGCCGAGGATGGCGGAGCTCCGCAAGAGGTACCAGCAGCACGTCGCGGCCATGCTCCGCCTCGCCGGCCAGGCCGACCCCGAGGGCAAGGCCGCCCGCGTCTTCGAGCTCGAGCGCAAGATCGCCGAGGCGCACGCGAGCCGCGTCGAGAGCGAGGACGTGCAGAAGGGGAACAACCACTGGTCGCGCGCGGAGCTCTCCACGCGGGCGCCCGGCCTCGACTGGGAGGCCTTCCTCGCCGCCGCCGGCCTCGAGCGCCCGCAGCGCTTCGTCATCTGGCAGCCGGCCGCGGTGACCGGCATCGCCGCGCTGGTGAGGAGCCAGCCGCTCGCCGTCTGGAAGGAGTACCTCACCTTCCACGCCATCGAGCACGTGGCGAGCGTCCTGCCGCGCGCGTTCGTGCAGGAGGCCTTCGCCTTCCACGGCACCGTCCTCTCCGGCGTGCCGCAGCTCCGCGAGCGCTGGAAGCGCGCGGTCGCCGCGACCAACGACGCGCTCGGCGAGGCGGTGGGCAGGCTCTACGTGGCCCGCTACTTCCCGCCCTCGGAGAAGGCGCGCGCCGAGGCGATGGTGAAGAACGAGGTCGCCGCCTTCGCCCGCCGCATCGACCGGCTCACCTGGATGACGCCGGCGACGAAGGCCAAGGCCAAGGCGAAGCTCGCCGTGCTCCGCGTCGGCGTCGGCTACCCCGACCGCTGGCGCGACTACTCCGCGCTCGAGGTCGTGCGCGGCGACGCGCTCGGCAACGCGGAGCGCGCCTCGCGCTTCGAGTACCGCCGCAGCCTCGCCAAGCTCGGCCAGCCGGTGGACCGCTCCGAGTGGGTGATGAACCCTCACCTCGTCAACGCGGTGAACCTGCCGGCGATGAACGCGCTCAACTTCCCGGCGGCGATCCTGCAGCCGCCCGAGTTCGACCCGGCGCGGCCGGCGGTGATGGACTACGGCGCGGCCGGCGCCACCATCGGCCACGAGATCAGCCACAGCTTCGACGACATG
>JAKLHH010000610.1 GCA_022710245.1 Myxococcota bacterium | reverse complement strand
CGCCGAGTACCGCGAGCCGCCCTTCGAGGTGCGCCTCAGCGCGCGCCCGAGCGAGCCGGCCCCGACCGAGCCGCTCCGCCTCGACGTCGAGGCCCGCTACCTCTTCGGCGGGCCGCTCGCCGGCGCCGCGTACCGGCTCAGCGTCACCCGCGAGCCGCACAGCTCCAGCGTCCCGGGGCACCCCGACTACCACTTCGGCGATCGCTCCTGGAGCACGCGCAGCGACGGCCCCTGGCACCGGAGCGGGGGCGCCCTCGACGGCAAGGGCCGCCTGCACCTCGAGCTCCCCACCGTGGCCGACCCGCCCGACCCCTGGCCGCGCTGGCAGAGCGTCGAGATCGAGATCAGCTCCGCCGACCGCCAGACCGTGGCGCGCCGCTGGAGCGTGCTGCAGCGGCCGGGCGAGCGGCTGGTGGCCTTCGCGGAGGCGCCCGGCACCGCGACCGCGGTGCACCGGCGGCTGCTCGTCGTGGACGGCAAGGGCACGCCCCGCGCGGGCGAGGTGACCGCGACCCTCTACGACGGCCGCGGCTATTCCGAGATCGACTGGTCGCGCACGCGCTGGACCACGCGCGTGGCGGTGCCGGCCAGGGGCTCCCTGCTCAAGGTGCCCTGGCCCGAGGAGCAGGGCCTCTCGCAGCTCTTCCTGCTGCTCAGCGTGCGCGACGACGCCGGCCGCGAGGCCCGCACCCTCGAGCGGCTCTACCGCCCGAGCGAGTGGAGCAGCAAGAGCGAGCACACCGAGGAGGCGCGCAAGCAGCGCGACGCGCTGCTCGAGGTCAAGCTCGACCGCGAGGAGTACCTGCCCGGCCAGACGGCGGTGGTCAGCGTCACCTCGCGCCTGCCCGAGCTCCGCGAGGTGCTGGTGCTGGTGGAGCGCGAGCGCGTCTTCCGCTCCACCGTCCTCCGCCTCGGCGCGAGCGGGTCCGCCACGCTGCCGCTCCCCGTCGAGGACCGCTTCGCCCGCAGCGTGCACGTGCGCGTGGTGGGGCTGCGGCCGCGCGGCCTGCGCGATCAGAAGGGCCCGCTCCTCAGCGCCACCGCGGAGCTCACGCTGGGCGCGGCGCCCTACCGCCTGGGCGTCGCGCTCACCCCGGCGCGCGCCCGCTACCGCCCCGGCGAGCGCGTGCAGCTCAAGCTCGCGGTCAAGGATGGGCTCGGCAAGGCGCACCGGGCGCAGCTCGTGGTGATGGCCGTCGACGAGGCGGTGCTGCAGCTGACCGGCTTCCAGCTCCCCGAGCCGGTCTGGGACCTGCTGCGCACCCCGGCCGACGGCGTCCTCGTCGGCGACGTGCGCCAGCGGCTGCTCCCGCTGAAGATCCCCGTCGAGCACCGCGACCACACCGCCATCCGCGACGCCTACGGCGCGGGCGGCCTCGGGGCCATGGGCCGCGGCATGGGCGGCGGGAGCTCCTCCAGCAGCAGCGCGCCCAAGGACAAGAGCCCGCGGCGGCGCTTCCTCACCACCGCCTGGCACGCCACGCTCCTCACCGACGAGCTCGGCCGCGCCGAGGCGAGCTTCACCCTGCCGGACAACCTGACGCGCTACCGCCTGATGGCCTTCGCCGTCGACGAGGCGCGCTGCTCGGGCACGGGCGCCTCCTCGATCGAGGTCGACCTGCCGCTCGTCACGCTCCCCGCGCTGCCGCGCCTCCTCCGCGTCGGCGATCGCGCGCGGGCCGGCGTCCTCATCCACAACACCGCCCTGCCCCTCGCCCGCGTGCGCGTCACCGCCCGCGCCGAGGGCGCCGTCCGCTTGGGCGGCCCCGCCTCGCAGGAGCTCGAGCTCCCGCGCGGCACCGACCGCGAGCTCCGCTTCCAGCTCGACGCGCGCTCGGCCGGCACCGCGCGCCTCACCTTCCGCGTGGAGGCCGGCGGCGTGGTGGACGTCCTCGAGCACACGCTCGTCGTGCAGCGCGCGCTGCTCCCCGAGGCCTCCAGCGTCTCGGGCCAGACCGAGGGCGCGGTGCGCCAGGGCCTCACGCCGCTCGAGGGCAAGGTCGAGGCCGACCACGGCGGCCTCGAGGTCTCGCTCGCCTCGACGGCGCTGACCGGCGCCCTGGAGGGGATGGAGCAGCTGATCGAGTACCCCTACGGCTGCCTCGAGCAGAAGAGCTCGCGGCTCCTGCCGATGCTCGCCGCGGTGGCGCTCGGCGATCGCTTCTCCTTGAAGCTCCCGGGCCAGCCGCGCCAGCTGATCGCCGAGGGGCTGCAGGACATCCTCGCCATGCAGCGGCGGGACGGCGGCTTCGGCTACTGGCCGCGGAGCAGCGAGAGCTGGGCCTGGGCCACCGCCTACGCGCTGATCGTCCTCCACCGCGCCAAGCTGGCGGGCGGCGAGCTCGCGCGGCTGGTGCCGGCCGAGGCCGTCCGCCGGGCGCTCGACTACCTCTCCAGGGAGCTCGGGCACGTCAGCACGGCCGGGCACTTCGGCTGGTGGGAGACCCGGACCTTCCTCACCTACGCGCTCCACCTCCACGGCCGCGACGTGAGCAAGACCGCGCTCGAGCTCTTCAAGGACCGCGCGCGGCGGCCGCTCTTCGCGCGCGCGATGCTCCTCGCCTCGCTGACCGGCGCGCGCGCCACGCCCGACGCGCGGCGCGCCGTGGGGACCCTCGCCGGCGAGCTCGGAGGCAGCTTGCGCGTCGACGGCACCTGGGCCCACGCCGAGGAGAACCTCCACGACGGCTACAAGGTGCTGATGCACTCGAGCGACCGCACCACGGCGATGGTGCTCCTCGCGCTCCTCGCCGCGCGCCCGGACCACCCGCTGATCCCGCGCGTCGTGCGCTGGTTCCTCCTCGGGCGCAAGCAGGCGCGCTTCCGCAACACGCAGGAGGCCGCCTGGGCGCTCCTCGGCCTCTGGGACTACGCGCGGCTGCGCGAGCGCGAGCGCCCCGACTTCGAGGCCGGGGTCTGGCTCGGTCGCTCCGAGCTGCTCCGCGCCGCCTTCCGCGGCTTCTCCAGCAAGCCGGTGCTCTCGCGCGTCGCCATGCAGCAGCTCCTCGCGGCGGCGCGCGCCTCGGGGAGCGGCGGTCAGGATCTGATCGTCGGCAAGCGGGGCAAGGGCACGCTCTACTACGTGGCGCGCCTGCGCTACGCGCGGCGCGAGCTGCCGGCGCGGGCGCAGGACCACGGCCTCGCCGTGCGGCGGACGGTGCAGGTCCTCGACGCCGCGGGCAAGCCGCTCGCGGTGCAGCGGCCGCCGCGGCTCGGCGACACGCTCCTCGTCACGCTCGAGGTGGAGAGCCGCGAGGCGCGCCGCTACCTAGTCGTCGAGGACCCGCTCCCGGCCGGCCTCGAGGCGCTCGACGCCACCCTCGCCACCGGCACTCGCAGCTTCGGCGCCGGCGACCTCTGGCTGAAGAGCTCGAGCTGGAACCACCACGAGCTCCGCGACGACCGCGTCCTCTTCTTCCGCGACCTGATGCAGCCGGGCAAGCTCACCTACCGCTACCTCGCGCGGGTCTCCTTCGAGGGCGACTTCATCGCGCCGCCGCTCCGCGCCGAGGAGATGTACACGCCCGAGGTCTACGGCCACGGGCCGGCCGGCCGCGCGAGCTACCCGGCGCCGTGATCCCGGTGCCACTACCGGCGATCGCGAGGGTCCGCGATGGTGAAGTAGACAGCGGGGTTCAAGGGGCCATCCGGACCTCCCACGCGCGACCACTCGACCCTGAACGCCGAGATGTCCGTGTACCCTAGCCTCTTCCACGCCTTCACGAAGGGGGTCTGCGGCAAGGCCTCGCGCAGCTGGCCCTCGACGGTGGGGCTCGGGCTGCCGTTCAACGGAAGCGCGACGCCGTACCTGCTGCTCAGGTGTCCCGCGATCGCGAGATAGTTGTCATACGCCATCTCGGCCGAATACAACTTGCCGGGCCCGCACGCCTCCACCAGCCTCGAGAAGAGCACCTCGGAGATCCCTCTCCCCTTGAAGGCGGCGTCTACCTGCACGCTCTGGACGTAGACGCGGTTGCTCTCCGGCGAGGTCCGGACGACGAGGCGAGCGACCTCCTTCCCGCCCACCTCGTAGCCGAACCGCAGCGTATCGCTCCCGAACCGCCCCGTCTGCTGGACGGTGCCGCGGGGTGGGCTGCCTTGCCGGATCAACTGCTTCTGCTCCGACTCGCTCAGCGTCCCCGCCTCGCGGAGCGCGAGCCGTCGACGGTGCAGCTGGGCGTTGGTGAAGTTGCCGAGGCGTGCCGCGGCGCCGTCCCGCCCCAGCTCGCCGGCGCCGACCAGGTGAGCGCGCCAGATCGCCTTGCGCTCAGCGCTGGAGAGGGGCCGATGAAGGTTGCTGGCGGCCCTCTGCATCAGGGCACGATAGTCCGCTCTGAGGCCGAAGAGGCTCGCCCGCACCGGCTCGGCGGCTGCACCGCGAGCCACGATGAGGATGGCGCCGAGGAGGAGGAGACGCTTCATGAGGTCCAGTCATGCAC
Organism: Myxococcota bacterium; assembly: GCA_022710245.1. The sequence continues at coordinate 981 of JAKLHH010000610.1, read as the reverse complement.
GACGCGCGCCGACTTCAACGAGCCAAGAACACAGACGATGGCGTCAAGCACCCAGACGACGGCGTCGCCTCGGGAAGTGTTGCCGGCAGGTCCAGCGACCACCTGCGACAGCGATGGCCTCCGTGCGACAGCGGCGGCGGTCGAGGCGGTGGAAAGGGACGAAGGTGAAGGGGACGAAGGGACGAGGTGACGAAGGGACGAGGTGAAAGGGACGAGGTGAAAGGGACGAGGTGAAAGGGACGAGGTGAAAGGGACGAGGTGAAAGGGACGAGGTGAAAGGGACGAGGTGAAAGGGACGAGGAGCGGACGGACGATCGGCTACGCCAGGCGCGTGCCTGCTACGGACAGCTGATCACTTCCCAGCCGCAGGTGCCCCAGCCCGAGGCCAGGCACTTGCCGGTGGGGCCGGAGACCGTCTTGCCGTCCGGGCAGAGCTTGTTCGGCATGCCCATCGCGGGGCCGCAGTCGGCGAGCTCGCAAGGCGTGCACTGATAGGTCGCGATGCAGATGCCGTCGGCGTCGTACTTCGGGCTCATCTTGCCGTTCGGGCAGAAGGAGTTCGGGTTAGGCATCCCGAGCATCTTGCAGCTCTTGACCAGGATCGGCTTGCTGGTCGCCGTCGAGGTGCTGGCGCAGCCGGCCTGGCTGAGCGGCTTGCCCGCAGTGCAGCCGACGCCGTAGCCGACCACCAGCCGGTAGGTGCCGGCCTTGCGCCCCATCAGCTCCTCGGTGGCGGCGGCGCTGGCCTTCAGCTCCTGGGCGATGCCCTCCCAGACGCAGACCTTCTCCGGGCCCTGCGAGGTCCAGCTGCCGTCCGTTGCCTGCTTCTCCCAGGCGAAGACCGAGCAGCCGCCGAGGAACACGCTGGCCGCGGTGCTGTTCGTGACGGTGGCGCTGATCGGCGCGCTCTCCAGGTAGCCGGCCTTGTCGGTGGTCACGGTGACGCCCGGCAGGCAGCACTTGCCCGACCTGCCGAGGGGG
>JAKLHH010000061.1 GCA_022710245.1 Myxococcota bacterium | reverse complement strand
CCTTCGATCCGATGGCAAGGTCTGGGTGACACACACGCTGGCGCCCGGCGTGCGCAAGATCTTTGGTCTGAGCTGCTCCGATATCTGGGCCGTTGGCCTTCAAGGCACGATGATGCACTACGATGGCGTCTCGTGGACGACGGTGGTCTCACCGGTAACAGCCGAGCTCCGGGGCGTCTGGGGTAGCTACACTGGCGGGGTGTGGGTCGTAGGAGAGAAGGGGCTGGTGCTGCAACTGAAGTAGCAGTGCCGCGTCACTTGGTGATCTTCGCCCCGACCGCGGTGAAGCCGAGGCCGACCGACATGGAGTCCGCGGTCTTGTCCCCGTCGACATCCACATCCGGCTGCAGAGCGGCCTTGAAAAGGCCGTACTCCCTGACGTCATTGGCGTCGATCGTCCCGTCCTTGGGCGCAGCATCGATGCCGGCGAGCAGCGCCTTCGTGACCAGGTTGGTGCTTGGGTCCTTGAAGAGCTTGTCAAGCTGTCCGGCGATGGCCGGGATGAGCTTCGTGTCGACGTCGGTCCAGGGAATGGCGCCGTAGATCTTCCCGTCGGTCATCGCGGACGCTGGCGTCGAGCTCAGCTTCGCCTCCATGTGCGCCTTCTTGACCGATACCATCGTCGGCGTCGTGCCGACGGGGACCGGGATCTGCAGCGTGCCGGGGCCGGCGGTGATCAGTCCGCTCGCGATGCCGCCGCCGAGGATCAGATCCGTCGGGCTCGACGAGCTTATGGTGAACGCCTCGCTGCCCGAGAAGTTGTCTGCCGCGTTTGCGGGATTGTCGCCATCAACGCCCTGCCACGCCTGCAGCTTGGCTGCCGGGTCGTCGGTGATCGACTTGGCCAGCACGTCGAGGAGGAGGAGGAAGCTTCCGTCGGACATCATCGTGTCGACGTTTCCCTGGAGGTCCACGGCACCTCCCAGAATCGCCACCGCCCCCGCGATATCCCCCAGCTTGTTCTTCTTCCCCGTCCCGTCGTAGTCGTACGCGTAGTCCTTGCCGCTCTTGGGCATCAGCAGCTTGTTCACCACCGCCTGCATCGCCGAGGCCGGGAGCGCGCCCTGATCCGCCGCCGTGCCTCCACCGTCCGTCTGCGCTTTCCCGTCAGTCGTCGACTTGCCGTCGGCGACCTTGGCGTCCGTCGGGCTCTGCTTGTTGTCGCCGCAGGCGGCGAGGGCGAGGGCGAGGGCGGGGACCAGCGCGAACGTCCGGCGAGTCATGCTAGCGAGCTCCTTTCAAGTCAAGTCAGGGGCGGGGCCTTGATGCACCGGGACACTTCAACCGGCGTGCCAGGCGCGGATGGGCAGCAGCTCCGCGTGAACACGCGCTGGCTCGTGAGCAGGTGCACAGATACCGTCTCGCGGGTGCCAGAGGAGTCATCCCCCTGGCGGGGCTGGTGGCCAGTCGGGCTGGTGGTGATGGCGGGCGGAGCGGCCAGTGGCGGGATGCAACGGCGCCGGCGACGGGCGCGAGGACCGGTCAGGCCGTGCTACTTCCACCGCCCCAGCGGGCGGGGCGGGCGGCGCGGCTCCCAGCTCGAGATCCACGCCGAGCGGCTCTCGCTCGGGGCGGCGAGGCTGGTCCGGGCCTCGTCCGGCTTCGGCAGCGCGGGGAGCTCCGGCGGGTGCGTCACCTCGCGCGGGATGGCGACCTGCGCCTTGCTGCGGGGCATGATCGCGTCGCACGAGGCCTCGGCCATGCGCACGATCTCCGGCCGCAGCCCCTGCGCCGCGATCGTCTGCACGTGCTTGCGGCGCCCGTCGGCGATGTCCTTCAGGTACTCCTCGATCTCGGCCGCCGAGTAGTAGTTCTCGGGCCGCCACTTCTTCAGGTCGCCCTCCTCGCACTGGAGGATCTCGCCGGTGCCGAAGCGGCCCTTCTCGTACACGTTGGTGCCGCGGAAGTCGCCGCGCTGGATGGTCGCCATAAGGTCGATCGGCACGCGCTGCGCCTTGCGGATGAGCTGGCGCTTGCCCTCGGGGGTCTTCCTGATGATCTCGCCGACGCCGCCGGTGTTGTACTGGAAGAAGCGGATGCGCCCCGGGAACTTCTCGCAGAGGCCCATCACGATGTCCTGGAACTGGTTCACCTTGCGGCCCTCGGGGCCGATGATGAAGTCGTCGGTGCCGACGATGCGCGTCGTCTCGCCGGCGGCCTCGGGCTTGGTCGCGAAGGAGTGCGTCGACTCGCCGAAGAGGTAGGCGAGGACCGCCTGCTCCGGCGTCAGCTCCTGCGCGAACGGCATGATCGTGTTGCGCCGGGTGATGAAGGCGAAGACCAGCCCGTCGATGCCCTCGTCGATGGGCGGCAGGTTGACACCGTCGGCGCAGATGGAGACGAGCTTGCGCCCGCGCTGCACCTGCAGCTTCTTGCGCGCCATCACGCCGCGGCCGTTCTCGCCGAGCCGCTCGTCCATGAAGTCGAGCGAGCCGTCGGCCTTGACCATCACGTTCTCGAGGAGCGCCGACTCGTCCATCAGCGCGTTGTACATCGCCTCCTGCATCCGCGCGTCGACGTCGGTCTTCACGTAGAAGTTGTTCTCCGAGCCGTAGGCCGAGCCGTCCTTGCGCAGGAAGCAGATGTCGTCCTGCACCGCCACCGTCTGCTCGCCCTCCTCGTAGTTGAGGCCGAGCTGGTGACAGGACCAGGTCGACTTGCCCGTCGCGGTGAGGCCGAAGAGGAAGCCGCCCCAGCGCTTCAGCTCGCCGCTCTTCGCGTCCTTGGCGAGCACGATCTTGGTCCCCGAGTGGAGGCCGAGCATGCCCATCCCGTCGGCGCGGTACATCGACTGGCGCAGGAAGCCCTTCTTCTCCTCGCCGGTGTAGTCGGTGCCGAGCGCGATGTTGATGTTGTGCTCGGGGATGGCCAGGATCTGCATCCGGATCGGGTGCTCGTCCGGGATGTGGATCATGGTGAGCTCGGGCCCCTTGCGCCGCTCGTCGGGGTCGAAGAGCGTGGTGCCCCAGCAGAGCGGGAGCCGGTAGTTCTTCGGATCGGCGACGGAGACGTAGAGGTTGCAGGTGGGGTTGAAGTCCGCGTTGTCGGCCAGCCGCCGGCGCAGGTGGACCATCGGCAGCGCCTGCATCAGCTGCAGCACCTTGTGCAGCATCTCGGGCGCGGCGTCGATGATCTGCGTCTGGTACGGGTTCAGGATCGCCTGCCGCACCGCCTCCGAGCCGAGGTAGACGGTCTTCGCCGCCATGCGCGAGGAGACCGCGCTCCGCCAGCAGAGGGCGCCGGTCTTGGTGCGGACCGCGAAGGGCGTGGCCTTGGCGCGCGCCTCCTTCATGCTGATGGTGCGGATGTTCTTGCCCTGGAGGACGGGCTTCAGGTTCTCGGCGAAGCGCCGGTACGCGTCGACGTCATACTTCGCGGCCATGGCGACTCTCCTCGTCAGCCGCGCGGGCGGGACCGTACGGTCGTACGCGCGCGCGCGGGTTCGCCCGTTCGTAGCACGTTTCCGTGGTCAGACCCAAGGGGTGCGAGCGCGGCCAGGCGCCGCTGCCCGGCAGACCGCGGGCCTCGGGCGTCTCGGGCTCGGCTGCCTGCGCTGGCTGCCGCCGCGCGGGGCGTGGCACGATGGGTCATGGCCACCGCCAAGAAGCCCCGCAAGCCCTCGAAGCAGTCCATCGTCGCCTTCGTCAAGCAGACGCGGCAAGAGCACGCGCCCTCCGACGCGGACACCGTGGCCGAGGCCGGGGGGCGCGCGCTGGCGACGATCGCGGCCTACGAGGCCGCGGGGATGGGCGCGAAGGTCCGCCGGCTCCAGCCGCTGCACACCTTCCTCGCGGCGCACGGGACGCTGGTCGTGCCAGCGCAGCTGCCCTGGCCCGAGGCCGACCTCGCTCGTCTCGCTGCGCTCGTGGGGCCGTTGCCGCCCGGCCTGACAGCGCTGCTCCGCCAGGGAGGGCTCTGGACCTTTCGCGCCAACCCCGGCGAGGAGATCCGGACCTTCGACCTCCCCGCGATGCTGGCGGCTCGCGAGCGGCTGGTCGGGCTCCTCGACGAGCCGCCGGAGGAGGGCTGCGGGGAGATCACGACGCCGACGGCGGAGTGGGCGTACTCGGTGAGCGGGGTGCTCCCGCCGGCGCTCCGCGAGGGCGCGAACCTGCTCCCGCTGGCGCCCTACTACGGCGACCACGGCGCCTACTTCCTTCCGCTCCACCTCCGCGACGAACGCGGCGAGTGCCCGGTCCTCCTCGGCAGCTTTGGCCAGGGCGACGTCGTCGCCTACGGCCGCGACGTGGCGGCCTGGAAGACCTTCATGGTGCGGCTCACCCTCGAGGAGATCGACTGGATGATGCTGGCCCGGTAGGCCGCGCCGGCCTTGTCCACCAGGGCCACCGCCGTCAGCTGTCTCCACCATCGCCTCATCTGCCACCTCCCCGATGCAAGACCACACCGAGCAAGGCCCGTGCCGTCGGGAAGGTGCTAGAGTGGGCCAATGTCGACCACGCATCCTCTCGCGCTCGCACTGGCTCGCCTCACGCTCCTGGCGTCGACGGCGATCGTCATCCCGCTCCTCGCCTGCTCCGACGACACCCGCCCCGCCGACGCCCGCGTCGACGGGCGGCGCGACCTGTCCGCGAGCGACCTGGCCGCGAGCGACCTGGCCGCCAGCGACCACGCCGGGCAGCGCGAGGCCCGCCCACCCGACGGACACGCGGCCGATCGGGCCCGCGAGGCGGCCGTGACCCCCGACTACGGCGTGGTCAAGAGCTGCGCGGCGATCGGGAGCAAGGAGTGCTTCGGCAGCGTCGAGTGCGCTGCCGATCAGCGCTGCAAGAACCTCGGTACGTCCAGCGACCCGGTGGTCTGCTGCGTGCCCGGCGCCCGCGGCCCCAAGGCCGCCGGCGAGGCGTGCAGCGGCGAGGACGAGTGCGCGAGCGCGGTCTGCATCGCCAAGAGCGGCCCCTCGCTCTGCTCGAAGGACTGCACCAGCGCTGCCGACTGCCCGACGGGGATGAAGAGCTGCATCGCGATCGCCTTCTCCGGGAGCTCGCTCAAGTGGTGCTTCCCGGAGCTGTGAGGCGCGTGTAGAGTCGCTCCCCATGGACTGCAAGAAGACCGCGAACTCGAAGAGCTGCACCTGCACCTACACCCCCTGCTCGCGCAAGGGGGTGTGCTGCGACTGCATCACCTACCACCTGCGCAGCCGCGAGCTCCCGGGCTGCGTCTTCTCCGCCGAGGCCGAGCGCACCTACGACCGCAGCTTCGAGCACTTCGCGCGGCTGGTCACGGCGGGGAAGATCTGACGCGGCCGGGGGCGTCCGATCGGAGCGGCGCCGCCCAGGTTGGGCGGTCGGGCGTAGCTGCCGCGACCAGCAACTGCGCGCAGAGACCCACCCGCACGCGCGGGTGAGAGGGTTGCAACTCCGCGCCGATCGTGCCTAATCTCTGCGCACTACACGCCTCGAGCGCGAGGCCGAGCGCGAATCGCCAATCATCGAGGAAGCCATGCGTCTCTATCACACCGCAGGACCGAACGAGGTCATGATCATCACCGGCGGCCCGGCACGGACCGTCACCGAGGCCGATGGCAGCAAGCGGCAGGTCGGCTACCGCGTCAAGATCGGCGGGGGCGCCTTCGTCATCCCCTGGCTGGAGAGCGTCTCCATCCTCCCGCTCGACGTCTTCACCGTCCGCCTCAAGGTGGAGCGGGTGTTCGCGGCGAACAACGTGGTGATCACCGCCGAGGGTCAGGCGCAGGTGAAGGTGAAGGGCGACGAGCCCTCCATCCGGCTCGCCTCCGAGCACTTCCTCGGCAAGGGCGGCGAGGCGATCCAGTCGGTCGCGCAGGAGGTGATCGAGGGCTTCATGCGCGCCGTCATCGGCACGCGCACCATCGAGGACATCATCCGCAGCCAGGAGCAGATGTCCTCGGAGGTCCTCACCGGCGCCGGCTCCGACCTCGGCCGCATGGGCCTCACGGTGCTCTCCTTCTCCTTCAAGGAGATCACCGACGAGGAGGGCTTCATCACGGCCCTCGCCGAGCCGCGCATCGCCCAGGTGAAGCGCGACGCGATGATCGCCAGGGCCGAGGCCGAGAAGGACGCCATGGTGCGCACCGCGCTGCTCAAGCAGGAGGGTGACATCACCAAGCTGCGCACCGAGGAGGAGGTCCTCGAGGCGACGGCGAAGTTCGAGATGAAGCGCGCCACGCAGCAGTCCGAGGTGAACGAGCACCGGGCCCGCGCCGACGTCTCTTATGATCTGCAGCGCGTGCAGATCGCCAAGGAGCTGAAGACCCGCGAGGCCGAGGTGCAGCTGATCGAGAAGCGCAAGGCGATCGAGGTGCAGGAGCAGGAGATCGTGCGGCGCGAGAAGGAGCTCGAGGCGAGCGTGAAGCGACCCGCCGACGCGCACTCCTACCAGGCCCGCCTGGAGGCCGAGATCGACGCCTACCGCAAGGAGCTCGAGGGCAAGGGCCGCGCGGCCTGGATCCGCGTCGAGGGCGAGGCGCAGGCCGGCGCCATCCGCGCCAAGGGCGAGGCCGAGGCCTCTGCGATGGCCGCCCGCGCCGACAGCTACGGCCGCTACAACCAGGCCGCGATGATCGAGATGTTCGTCAAGGTGCTCCCCGAGATGGCCCGCGCGGTCAGCGAGCCGCTCTCCCAGGTCGAGAAGATCGTCATGGTCGGCGGCGGCAACGGCGACGGCGGCGTCGCCAAGCTGACCAGCCAGATCGCCCAGGCGGTCGCGCAGGTCCCGGCGGTCGTCGAGAGCCTCACCGGCGTGAACCTGAACCGCCTCCTCGAGGGGTTCGTCGAGAAGCACAAGGCGATCGAGACTACCGCCGAGCCGCGGCTCGAGAAGTAGCAGGCGACCATGCTCGCAAAGCGCGTCAACCGCATCGGTCTCTCCACCACCCTGCGCATCAGCTCCGCTGCCAAGGCGCTGCGCGCCGAGGGCATCGACGTGGTGGACCTCTCCATCGGCGAGCCCGACTTCCCGACGCCGAAGCACATCAAGGAGGCGGCGATCCGGGCGCTGGAGAAGAACCTCACCGGCTACACGGCCAACGAGGGGATCCCGGAGCTGCGGAAGGCGATCTGCGCCAAGCTGCTCAGGGAGAACAACGTCCGCTACGAGATGGATGAGGTGCTCGTCTCGCCGGGCGCCAAGTTCTCGCTCTACCTCGCCTGCACGGTGCTGCTCGAGAAGGGCGAGGACGTCATCATCCCGGCGCCGTACTGGGTCTCCTACCCGGAGCAGGTGCGGCTGATGGGCGCGAACCCGGTCTTCGTGCCGACGCGCGAGGAGGACGGCTTCCGGCTCACCCCCGAGCGGCTGAAGTCCGTGCTCACCTTCAACACCAAGATGGTGATCCTCAACTACCCGTCGAACCCGGCGGGGGTCACCTACACGCGGGATCAGCTCGCGGCCCTCGGCGAGGTCTGCCAGCGCGAGGGGATCTGGATCCTGGCCGACGAGATCTACGAGAAGCTCACCTACGACGGCCACAGCCACGTCTCCATCTCGTCGCTCACCCCCGAGCTGCGCAAGCGCACGGTGCTGGTGAACGGCATGTCGAAGGCCTTCGCGATGACCGGCTGGCGCATCGGCTACGCGGCCGGACCGCGCGAGATCATCGCGGCGATGAACAAGGTGCAGAGCCACGCCACCTCCAACCCGACCTCGATCGCGCAGTGGGCGGCGCTCGCGGCGCTGGAGGGGCCGCAGGGCGAGGTGGCGCGGATGGCGGGCGAGTTCGCGCGCCGGCGCAGCTACATCCTCTACAAGCTGCGCGCCATCGACGGCGTCTCCTGCGATGAGCCGCGCGGCGCCTTCTACCTCTTCCCGAACATGTCGGCCTACTTCGAGCGGCAGTTCGAGGGCTGCCCGATCCGCAACTCGTACGGGCTCGCCTACTACCTGCTCAAGCAGGCGCACGTGGCGGTGGTCCCGGGCGAGGCCTTCGGCGGACCCGACAACGTCCGCCTCTCCTACGCGACCTCGATGGAGCGCCTGGAGGAGGGCATGCGCCGCATCACCGAGGCGCTCGGTCGCCTGGAGCGCCCGCGCGTCTCCCACAAGCTCGTCCTCGACAACGTCGCGACCAAGATCGACCACCCCGTGGAGGTCGAGGTCACGCGCAGCGCGGACACCATGGCGCGCCTCTCCCAGGAGGCGAACCAGACGATCCACGACGAGGACTACTACGAGTGGAACGCCAACATCGGCGGCATCGTGGTGCAGCTGCGCACCAACAGCCCCCACCTGCATGAGTTCTGGGTGGAGAACTGGTACCCGGCGCAGCTCGAGACCGACCTCGAGCCGCACGGGATCATCTACGCCATCAAGGGGCTCCCCGGACGGCAGGCCTCCTGCGTCTACCACCCGGAGAGCCGCACCGCGTTCGTCATCAACACGGCCTTCTACGGGAGCCTGCGCCAGGTCGCGCTGGGGCTCGTCACCGACATCGTCGAGCGCATGTCGAGCGTGCACGTGGTGCGCGCGGCGGCGCTCGACGTGGGCGGCCGCGGGCTGCTGCTGATGGGGCCGGCGGGCTCCGGGATGAGCGGCCAGCTCTGGCGGCTGCTCCGCCAGGAGGGCGTGCGGCTGGTCTCCACCGACACCGTCTTCGTCCGCTACGTGGGCGGCGAGGCGCTCGCCGATCTGCCGGAGCGCAAGCTCTACTTGAAGACCAAGGCGGCCAAGCAGGAGTCGCGGCTGGCCGGGCTCTTCGACCGCAGCCGGCTGGAGAACGCCGTCACCGAGCAGCACTCGAACGAGCTCTGCGACGGCGGGGACTCCTGCCCGGTGACGCGCGGGCTCGGCGCCTGCTACGCAGCCTCGGGGACGAGCCGCGCCATGCTCGACCCGTACTGGCTGGGCGGCACCAAGCGCCACGCCAAGCGGACGCCGGTCAAGGCGGTCGCCATCTTCCGCCGGGACCCGGTGGGAGGCGCGGCAGATCCCATCGCGCCGCGCGAGGCCATCTCGCTCCTCGAGAACGCGAGCGGGGCAGGGGCGAGCGGCGGGCCGACCACGCTGCGCTGGCTGAACGACAGCCTCTTCGACACCAGCAGCGAGCGGCTCGACTCGCAGCGGCGCCTCTTCGACCAGCTGTTCCGCGCCGCGCGCCCGCACACGGTCAACACGGCCTACACGGCGCCCGAGAGCATCACCGAGAAGCTCCTCGGGCTGGTGCGCTGAGGAGGCGGCGATGGCCACGGAGCGGACGCTGGGGATCATCAAGCCGGACGCTGTCGCGCGGAGCCTGATCGGGCGCGTGCTGGCGCACGTCGAGGCGGCGGGGCTCCAGGTGGAGGCGCTGCGGCTGGTGCAGCTCTCCCCGGAGCAGGCAGCGGGCTTCTACGCGGTGCACAAGCACCGGCCCTTCTTCCAGAGCGTGGTCTCCTTCATGTCGTCGGGGCCGTGCGCGCCGATGGTGCTGAAGGGGGAGGACGCTACCTCCCGGTACCGCGCCCTGATGGGCGCCACCGACCCGCGCAAGGCGGCGCAGAACACGCTGCGCGCTCTCTACGGGACTGACGTGGAGAAGAATGCGGTCCACGGCTCCGATAGCCCCGCCACCGCGACGCAGGAGATCGAGTTCTTCCGGGTGGCGCTCGCGCGCTGGATCTGAACGGCGGCTCCTCGCCGCCCTGATCCTGGCGCTGGGGGCGGCGCCCGGCGCCGCGCTCGCGCGCCCCGCGCCCGCGCCCTCGCCCTTCACCATCAACCTCGGCGCCGACCTCGCGCTCACCACCTCCGCGCTGGCGCTCTGGGTGACCCCGAGCTTCTTCGAGGCGCAGCTCGCCGGCCCCCGCTGCGACCCCTGCGCCGAGTCCGAGGTCAACGGCCTGGACCGCGCGGTGGTGCACTTCGACTCGAAGACCGCTGACCGCACCTCCGACGCGATGGTCGTGCTGCTCCCGGCGCTCGCCTACGGCGCCTCGCTCTTCGAGCTCCCTCGGTGGGGCTGGCGCGGCGTCGGCGAGGACTGGCTGCTCCTCGCCCAGTCGATGGCGGTGACCGGCGCGATCCATCGCGTGGTCAGCCTCGCGGTGCGCCGCCCGCGGCCCTTCATGTACCGTCCCGGCGCGGGGGAGCCCGCGCGGCACGAGGCCGACGCGACCCTCTCCTTCTTCTCGGGGCACACCGCGGACTCCTTCGCGGTGGCAGCCGCGGTGGCGACCATCTATGGTATCCGCCGGCCGCGCAGCGCGCTCCGGCCCCTCGTCTGGGTGGGCGCGCTGCTCCTCGCCTCGGTGGTCCCCATCTGCCGCGTCGGCTCCGGCGAGCACTTCTGGTCGGACGTGCTGGTCGGCGCGGCGGTCGGGGCCACGGTCGGCTACCTGGTCCCGACGCTGCACCGTCGACGCTCCCGCCTCACCGTCGGCGCCGGGCCGGGCGGGCTCGCGGTGAGCGGAGCCTTCTGAGGTGCGGCTCCGCCTGCCGCTCGCGCTGCTCGCGCTGCTCCTCGCCGGCACCGCGCTCCTCTACGGACGCACCGCGCGCTTCCCGTTCGTCAACTGGGATGACCCCATCCACGTCTATCGCAACCGCGGGGTCGTCGAGCCGCAGGCGGTGAGCTGGCAGGAGCGCTGGCTGCCGCGGCACCTCGGCTACCCCATGCCGCTCACGCTGGCGAGCTACCACCTCGACCGGGCGCTCCACGGCCCCGCATCGCCGCGGGAGGTGAGGCCGGAGCAGGGCCGCGGCTACCACGTGACCAACCTGCTCCTCATGCTGGTCGCGGTCGGGCTCGTCTTCGCGCTCTGCCTGCGCGTCGCAGGCTCGCCCTGGGCGGCCGCGCTCGGCGCCGCGGTCTTCGCGGCGCACCCGGCCTCCGTCGAGACGGTGGCGTGGATCACCGGGCGCAAGGAGCTGCTGGTGACGCTGCTCTGCGCGGCCGCGGCGCTCGCCTGGCTGCGCCACCTCGGCGATCGCCGCGTGACCACCGCGCTCGGCTTCGCGCTGCTCTCGCTGGCCGCGCTGGCGAGCAAGCCGAGCGCCGTGCTCCTGGTCCCGTTCGCGCTCTGGACGCTCTGGGTGCGCCCCGACTTGCCCTCGAGACGAAGCCTGCGGGAGGGGCACGTGCCCGCGCCGGGTCCGGGCCGTCCCTCGCCCGCGGGCTGGCTGGCGCTCGGCGCCGCGACCCTCGCCGCAGCGGCGCTGGTGCTCGTCAGCCTCGGCTGGCAGCGGGCGGTCCACGCTGTCGCCGAGGAGCCGTGGTCCGGCGCCCCGGCGCGGTCCCTCTACGCGCTCGGCTTTCACCTGCGGCTCCTCGTCTGGCCGGTGAACCTGCGCCTGAGGTACCTGCTCGAGCCCGGGGGACTCTCCGGCTACCACCTGCTCGGCGGCGCCGCCCTCGTCGTGCTGCTGACGGTCGTCTTGCACCCGCGCTCGCGGCGCAGGCCGGTCGCGCTCGGCGCCGCGCTGGTCCTCCTCGGCTTGCTCCCCTCCCACGTGATGCCGCTCCAGCGCTTCGTGGCCGACACCTACCTCTTCCTGCCGCTGGTGGGCGTCGCGGTCCTGATCGCGAGCAGCGCGGCCTCGCTCCTCGGGTCCGCGCCGCCCGGGCACGCGGCTCGCCGCAGGTCTCTCCTCCTCGGGACGGCGGGCGTCCTGCTGCTCCCCATGCTGGCGACGCTGAGCTGGGTGCAGGTCGGGTTCTGGCGAGACAGCGAGACGCTCTGGCGCCGCACGCTGAGCCTGCAGCCAGACGATGGGCTGGCCTGCCGCATGCTCGGCGAGGGACAGATCGAGCGAGGAGACGCGCGCGCGGCGATCACCACCAACAGGGCCTGCGCGCGCCGCTTCGGGCTCCAGCGCTACGCGAACAACCTGGGGATCGCGTACTACCTGGCGGGCGACCACGCGAGGGCGCGGGAGGTGTTCCAGTGGATCCTCGCGAGGCACCCCGGGGATCCGCGCGCGCTCAAGTACCTCTCGCGGATGACCCAGCCAGCGCCTCGGCCCTCTCCCGCTCCCTGACCTCGAGCTCAGCGGCGACGGGCGCGGAGCCGGCCGAGCGCGACGAGCGCCAGCAGGAGGGGGCCGATGGCGCCGGCGCTGCCTGGCGCGTGGCCCACCGCGCAGCCGCCCTCGGCCGCGGTGTCCGGCAGATCGGTGTAGGCGACCGCGTCGCCCTTGCCCGGCCCCAGCGTGGAGTCGCGCGTCACCTCGTGCACGGCCGGCGTCTCGTCGGCGTTGCCGTTCTGATCGAGGGCGGCGACCTCGACGCGGTTCGTGCCCTCGGCGAGCGCCAGCGTGCGGGTCGGGGCGTAGCCTGGCTCGCTCCACGCGCCGCCGTTCACGCGCCAGCGGAAGCGCAGCAGCTCGGCGGGCGTACGGTCGTCGCTGCCCTCCGCGCGGAGCACCACCGTGGCGTCTCCGGTCAGCTGCGGCAGCGCGCCGGTGAGGCGAGTCGCCGGAGCTGCCTCATCCCAGTCGGGGCGGCGGAAGAGGCTGGCGAAGAGCGTCAGCTCGTCGGCCGTCGTCTCCCCCCGCGCCAGGTAGAGGAAGTAGGGATCGAGGAGCCCGCCGCTCTCGTGCAGCACCTGCGGCACCACCTCGAGGCCGGAGAGCCGCTGCTGCAGCACCGGAGCGATGATCCCCTTGATCAGGCCGCCGAGGAGGGCCGGCTGCAGGCGCAGGCCGGTCGCGTCGGTAGCGCTCAACGTCGGGGCGCCGAGCTGGAGCGAGAGGAGATCGAGGACCACGCTGCGGGTGGTCGGCTCGAGGCGGAGCCGCACGCCCACGCTGACCGGCAGCGTGGCGGTGACGCGCGTCTTGCCGGCCTGGCCCTGGCCGTCGATGACCAGGCTGACCTCTTTGAGGACGAGCTGGGCCCTGGCGCCGTCGCCCGGGAGGAGCTCCACCCGCGGTGCCTGGTGGACGTGCAGCGCGAGCGTGGCGCCCGACTCGAGGCCGATCAGGGTGGCGCCGAGCGGCGGGAGCTCCGCCGGGGCGCCGAGCGTCCGCAGCTTGCCCGTGTCGGCGCAGAGGAGCCCTGCGCGCCAGGCTGCGAGGACCGCGCGCTCGAGCGCGGCGCGCGAGAGGGAGAGCGCGAGGTGCTCTGGCTGCGGGCCAAAGGCGGTGCGCGCGCTGCTCGGCGCCGGAGGGCTCGCCTCGGGGAGAGGGCAGGAGGGCTGCCCGCTCGGGGTCAGCTGCACGTCGGCGCCGACGGTGAGCCCGGCGTCGTCCGCCGCCAGGCTGCGCAGGGCGGCGGACGCGCTGAAGCCCGGCACCTCGCCGGTGACCTGCGCGAAGCTGGAGAGGAGCTGCTCCACCCTCGGCGGCACCTGCTCGAGGACGATGGCCTGCACGCTCTGCTTCGCCTGCTCGACGAGGTAGCCCTTGAAGAGGGGGAGGATGAGGCCGACCAGCGTGCAGCTGCTGACGTCGACGGTGACCTGGTCCTTGCTGACGGCGAGCTGCAGCGCGGGATCCCCGAGCCGCACCTTGCCGTCCTCGAGGCGCGGGCTGAACGACACCGTCGCGCCCGCGTCCTTCACCTCGAAGCCCGCCGTGCACTCCATCGGGTAGCCGACGCAGGCGTAGGGCCGCGTGACCGTGAACGGCGCGAGGCCCACGACCGTGGCGCGGACCTGCACGGTGATGCGGCCGCTCGACGGCTGGAGGCTGAGCGAGCTCACGGTCACGCCGACCTTGATCTTGTCCACGCGGAGGTCGGTGTCGCTGTCAGTGAAGGGACAGTTCACCAGCTGCTGAGTGAAGCCATCGGCCTCCACGACCCTGGGGAGGAGCCGCGGGAGCTCGCTCGCCACGAAGTCGAGGCCGGCGGGAGACAGGTGCGCGGCGAGATCCAGCGGGGAGGGCTCGGCGGCGGCAGCGTCGCCGCTCGTCGAGAGGAGCAGGATGAAGATCAGGGGTCTCATTGCTCGCCCTTCTGAGCAACGGCCGGGCCACCTGCGATGTCTTTGCTCTCGCCGGGTTCGCCAGGCTCCGGGCGGGGGCGCAGGCTCCGCTCGAGCGTCGCGTCCCGCAACAGAGACGCCTCCCCCCTGCCGCAAGCCTCGGGCTTCATTGGCCTCGCCCGAGGGCAACCGCGCTCGCCAGGACTGCGGGCTGGCGCCCCCTCGGCGGCTCACCGCAGCCCTCCTGGTCCTCGTGGCGCGCCGGCCTCGCGCCTGAAGCGCCGACGTGTCCCGCGACCGCCCAAGGTCAGTTGACCCCGGCGGCAGCAGCGGGAGTGGCTGGGCGGCTGGCCAGCGTCTGCTGTGATCCCATGCTCTTCGCCTGCACACCGGGTGGCCCGTCCCCTGCACTGTGCGGGGCGCAGGAGTCG
>JAKLHH010000609.1 GCA_022710245.1 Myxococcota bacterium | reverse complement strand
CGCTGATCAGCCACTCGCGCGAGCCCGCGATATGCGGCCACGCTGCCCGGGTTCACGTCCAGGACCGAGCGGCACTCCCGCTCAGCCTGGTCCAGCTCACCCGCACGCTCGTGCGCCTGCGCGAGCAGGATCCGGATCTCCTCGCTACCAGGTTCCGCAGCGAGGCCCTTGCGCAGGTGCTCCATGGCTCGGGTGTGCTGCCCGAGATCTTCGAGGAGCAGGCGCCCGAGCGCCGCCCTCAGGTACGGCGCCCCTCCGAGCGGGTGCGAATCAACCAGGTACGACTCCGCCCGCGCCACGAAGCGCTCCTGCTCCCGACGGCGGCGGTAGTGCTCGACCAGCTGCTCCAGCCCGCCCCGGTCCGCAAAGACCAGCCGCAGCGCGTCCGCCTCGTAGCGGCGCCCGAGCGCGTCATCGCGCAGGCCGAGCCGCGCCACCTCCGCCAGCTGCACCACCGCCCAGACCTGCACCTGCAGCTCGTTATCGACCGCCACCGTCTCCAGGATCGCCCTCGCGCCCTCCCAGTTCCCCTCGATCGAGCAGAGCTCGACCATGCGCTTCTTGGCCTCCAGGTCATCCGGCCGCTCCTCGAGCGCCGCTGCGAGGATCTCCTGGGCCCGCTTGGGCTCGTGCAGGTGGTGCAGCCAGAGCTCCGCCTGCCGCAGCCGCGCGCGGTGCCTCACCTCCCGGTCCTCGGCCTGCGCCTCCAGCGCCGCCAGCTTGGCAGCCGCGTCCGACCAGTGCTTCTGCGCCACCAGCAGGTCCGACAGCTCGAGCAGCGCCGCCGAGTCCGCCGGCGCCAGCGCGAGCAGATCCGAGAGCTGCGCGACCGCCTGCCCCGCATCAACCAGGTCATCTCGCAGCAGCCGCGCGTGCTGTCGCATCAGCTCGATCCGGGGGGCGCTCTCCTCGGTGGCCTTGATGCGCCGCCGGTAGAGACGCGACAGCTCGCCGAACTTGCCCGCCTCCCGCAGCAGCCGCTCCGCGTGCGCGAACGCCTCCGGGTGACACGGCTGATCCGTCAGCGCCACCGCCAGGCTCCCCAGCGCCCTCGCCGGGTCGTGCACCTTCTCGGACCACAGCTCGGCCGCCCGCAGGCAGTGGACCATCCGGTTCTCGTCGTCGCTGCTCGCCAGGGCGATCCGATCGTCGAGCGCGGCCAGCTCCGCCCACTGCCCCTCCTGCTCGGCGAGCTGCGCGAGCACGCGCAGCGCCGGCAGGTACCGGGCATCATGTCCGAGGCACTCCTGCGCGACCCGCCGCGCCTCGCCGCCCTCGCCCCCCAGCAGGAAGGCCGCCGCCGCGCCGATCAGCCTCCCCATGCGTACGGTCGGGTCGACCTCGAGCGCCGCCTCCTTCTCCCGCAGCACGCCGAGCGCGTGCCAGCACCGCTCACGCCACAGCGCACGCTCCAGCGCCCAGACGACCGCCGGCTCCTCGGGACGCCGCTCGTACGCCTGCTGCGCCGCCTCCAGCGCGGTCCCCCCTGCCATCCCGAGCTCGCGCCGATACGCGCTCTCGAGCAGGTGCGCCGCCGCCAGCGCCGGGTCCTCCGTCTCGTGCCCGAGGTCCTGCAGCCAGAACGGGAGCTCGGCCGCGTCCAGCGTCCTCAGCACGCGCGTCCGCTCCACGCGGAGGTGCTTGCCGAGGAGCGTCGCCGCCGACTGATACAGCCCCAGGTCAGCCGGCGCGCCCAGCCTGAACTCACTCACGCGCGCGAGCTCGAGCCGCAGCAGGCAGCCCTCCTCCTGCGAGCTGGCCGAGCCGATCAGCTCCCGCAGGGTGTCCGCCACGGCCTGCCAGTTCCGCTGCCGTCGGTAGACCCGCACCAGCCCGTGACGCACACCCCTCGCCTCCGGGTGGAGAGCCTGCGCATTCAAATAGAGAGGCACCGATCGCGCGAGGTCGTCGAGCTGGCAGTCCGCCACCTCCGCCGCTCGGCAGAGCGCGTCCGCCGCCGCGGAGCGGTCGACCCGCGCCGCCGCGTGGTTCTGCAGCACCTGCACCAGGTCGTCCCACCGCTTCTCGCCGCGGACCAGCCGCTCGAGCGCCGCCAGCGCCGGCGCGCACGCCGGGTCTCGCTCGAGCGCCTTCGCGTACGCCTTGATCGCCGCCGACACCTGCCCGAGGTTCTCCTCGAGCAGCCGTCCGATGCGGCAGAGCAGGATCGCGCTGTCCGGGCGATCGGGATCCGACTTCAGCTCATGGTAGTGGAGCTTGACCAGCTCGTTCCACGCCCCCAGCCGGTGGTGGATCCGCCCGGCGCCCCGCAGCGCCGCCACGCAGAGGGGATCCTCGCCGAGGACCTGCCTGTACACCTCCAGCGCGCGGCCGTGCTCCTCGAGCCGCTCCAGCACCGCGGCCGCCTGCAGCCGCCGCGCCTGGGCCTCCGCGGGATCCTGCGTGTCCCGCGCGAGCTCGAGGAGGAAGCCCGCCTGCTCCGCCCGCCTCCCGCTGCGCTCGTAGAGCTCGAGGAGCAGCAGCGCCGTGCTGCGCGTCCGGTCAGCCTCGCGCATCCCCTCGAGCGTCTCGATCGCGCGGTCCCCTGCGCCGAGCGGCCCGGCCTGCAGCCTCGCCAGCTCCAGCAGCAGGTAGTTGCGCGTCTTCGCGTCGGCGCAGCGCTCGGCCTGCGCCGTGACCAGCTCGGCGAGGCGATCGAAGGCGCCGAGCTCCTGCAGCAGCCGGCTCAGGTACCAGAAGGCGAGCTGCAGCGTGGGGTCGAGCTCCAGCGCGCGGCGATACCAGCGCTCCGCCTCCCCCGGCCGCTTGAGCTCCTCGACGAGGATCTCGGCCATCTCCAGGCAGCGCACCGCGCGCGCCCGCGCCGGCAGCGAGCCCTCCACCTCCGGCGCATAGATCTCGAGGAGCGCGTCGTGCTCGCCGCGGTGGCGGTAGAGCATGCCGAGCGACTGCAGCGCCGGCAGATACGCCTCCAGCTCGCGAAGCGCCTGCCGGTAGGCGCGGATCGCCTCCTCGGGCTCGCTCAGCCGGGTCTGCAGGAGCCAGCCGATGTGCGTGAGGAGCGCGGCGCGTCCCTGCGAGTCGAGCGTGAGCTCGAGGAGCTGCTGCAGCGTCGTGATCAGCTCGCGCGTGCGGCCGCGCGCCTCGTGCACATAGGCGAGCCGCAGCAGCGTCGAGTGGCTTCGCGGCGAGGCCTTCGCCGCCCGCCCCAGATCGCGCGCCGCGGCCTCCAGATCGCCGGTGCGGTCGAGGTGGAGCGATCCCGACTGATAGAGGAGTCGTGCCTCGGTGGCCGGATCATGGACGAGCTCTGCCATCTGCGCGAGCGTCGCGGCGAGCGGGGTCCACAGGCCACGCCGCTCGTAGTGGTGGGCGAGGGCCATCACCGCGGGGAGGTTGGAGCGGTCGGCCTCCACGGCGGCGCGGTAGGCCACCTCGGCGGCCTCGGGCTGATCGAGCCGCTCGTCGCGCAGCGTGCCCGCCGAGTAGAGATAGAGGGCGCGCTCCTCGGACGAGGTGAGCACCGTGGCGAGCTGCTCGAGCGCCGCCGCAGCCTCCGCGTGGAGCCCGAGCTCCTCGCGCAGGGAGACGGCGTCGCCGAGGAGGAGCGTGCTCCCGGCCTGCAAGGTGAGCCCCTGCTCGACCAGGTCCAGCGCGGCGCGCCGATCGAGCCGCTGGAAGCGCAGCAGCGCCGCCGCCTCCTGCAGCACCGCGGCGCGCGCGGAGCTCTCCCCGCCGAGCTCCACCTCGCGCCGCGACAGCTCGAGCGCGCGATCGAAGAGCTGCTGCCTGAGGAGCAAGCGCCGCGCCGCCGGCAGGAGCCACGCGCTGCCCGGCCGCAGCGCGAGCGCGGCCTCCAGATCGACGACGACCGCCTCGCGCCCCTCGTCACCCCGCTCCGCAGAGAAGGCCGCCTCGAGGTACATCTGCGCGGCGCGGTCCGGCTGCCGCTCGGCGAGCGCGCGCGCCTCACGCTGGAAGAAGCCGCGCTCGCGGCGCCAGCGCTCCGCCGGGATCGCCGCGCCCGGCTGCGACGGTGCCGGCTGCGGCGGTGCCGGCTGCGGCGGCGCCGGCTGCGGCGCCGGCGGGACCGGCGCTGCCTGCTTCAGCGGAGGCTGTGGAGGCTGCGCGAGCGACGGCGTCGGCGGTGGCCGCATCGGTCCCTCGTCGGAGACCGGCGACTCCGGCTCCGCGCTGATCTCCAGAGTCGGCCCCTCGGCCTCCTCGACCTCCGGCGCGCCCTCCACCTCCTCGACCTCCTCGAGCTCCGTCGCCTCGATCATCGAGAAGCTCGGCTCCCGCTGGATCGGCCCCTCGAGCGCCGCCTGGTCGACGACCACGGAGGGCTCAGCCTCGGTCTTCCGCGCAAGACGCTCACGGAGCTGCTGCAGGTCGCTGTCCCTGGAACGGTCCTTGTCCATGGATCCCCTGTCTCCGATCGTGGGTGAGTGGCTGGCTGTCTTCGGGACGGCCATGATAGCACGGGTGATGGCCAGTGAGGCCGCTGGATCCGGCGGTGCCGCGCGAGGTGCGTCGCGCCGCGACGCGGCGCTTCCGCGACAGACGCTGGTTCCGAGCTGCGCTGTGCTGCGCCGCGACGCAGCGCTTCCGCGACAGACGCTGGTTCCGTCGCGAAGGCGCTGCGTCGCGCCAGGGCCAGCGCGCCACGAGGGAGCCTCGCGGTCCGGAAGAGTCCGCGTGGAGCTTGCCGCGACCACCTCCGGTGGAGCTTGCCGCGACCACCTCCGGTGGAGCTTGCTGCGACCACCTTCGGTGGAGCTTGCCGCGACCACCTCCGGTGGAGCTTGCCGCGACCACCTCCGGTGGAGCTTGCTGCGACCACCTTCGGTGGAGCTTGCCGCGACCACCTCCGGTGGAGCTTGCCGCGACCACCTCCGGTGGAGCTTACTGCGACCACCTTCGGTGGAGCTTGCCGCGACCACCTCCGGTGGAGCTTGCCGCGACCACCTCCGGTGGAGCTTGCCGCGACCACCTTCGGTGGAGCTTGCCGCGACCACCTCCGGTGACTTACACTGCCTGCTGATGAGAGCGATCCAAGCGCTGGCCCTGCTCGCCGCGGCGGCGGTCTTCGGCGGCTGTCTCGGCTCTTCCTCCGAGGCGACCTTCATCGGCGGTCGCAAGGAGCTGCTGTGCGAGGGCGTCTTCCCCGTCTGCAAGGGCAAGTTCGCGGGCTGTCAGCTCGACCCTGATCACTACATCGCCGGCACCTTCCCGGGCGCGCGCAAGTTCCTCGTCGAGACGACGCCGGGTGACTGGGTGATCCGCGTCAGCATGTACCTCGACGATCGGCTCGCGCCGGGGACCGAGACCGAGGTGAACTGGTACGAGCCGGGCTGCGCCGACGAGTATCGCTTCCAGCTCTCGAAGCACAAGGTCGCGGGTGACCTCTTCGAGCAGGCCGGCCGCACGCAGGTCTTCCACGTCGAGCAGGCGGTGGTCGA
>JAKLHH010000608.1 GCA_022710245.1 Myxococcota bacterium | reverse complement strand
CCCGCGGCGCTCGTCACCCTCGGCGCGCTCGGCCCCGGGGGCGCTCGCCTCGAGGACCGGTGCCGCGGCCACGCCCAGCTCCTCCGACGGCACCGGCGTCACCGGCGTCAGCGGCGGCAGCGGAGCCGTGGCGCTGACCTCGGGGGCCGCGCCTGCCGGCGCGATCTCGGCCTGCGGCTCTCGCGGCGCTCGCGGCTCGCCCCGCTCCCCGCGGGACTGCCGCTGCTCGCCGCGCTGGCCTCGCTGGCCTCGCTCGCCTCGCCCGCCGCGCCGCCCGTCGCCTCGCTCGCCCCGCTCGCCCCGCTCGCGGCCCCTGCCCTCCGCGCGCTTGTCCTGCCGGTCGCGGCGCCCGCCCTCGTCGCGGCGTGCCCCCCGCTCGTCCTCCCGCGGCCGCCGCTCGCCCTCGCGGCCGGCGCCCTGCGCCTGCCCCTGGGCGGGCTGGCCCTCCGCCGGCTCGCGCTCGGTCCACGTGATGCGATCCTCGCCGGGCCCCAGCTCGGGTGCGCCGACGATGTCGATCGCGATCTTCAGCTGCTGCTCGAGCGCGGCGAGCTGCGAGCGCCGCCGGTTCTGCACCGCCTCGGCGACCGCCGGGTGGAGCGCGACGCGGGCGCGCTGCATGCGCCCGGTCACCGCGGCCGCCTCCAGCCGCCGGAGCAGGTGCAGCCCCATCAGCTCCGTCGAGATGAGGCGGCCCGCGCCGGCGCAGGTCGGGCAGACGCGGTGCGCGCGCACCTGCAGCGCCTGCGTGATCCGCTGCCGGTTGATCTCGAGGAGCCCGTTCGAGCTCAGGTGCCCGAGGCGCACGCGCGCCTTGTCGCGCTTCATCGCCTCCTTCAGCGCGCGCTCCACCTCGCGCCGCTGCTTGGGCGTGCGCATGTCGATGAAGTCCACCACCACCAGCCC
Source organism: Myxococcota bacterium (assembly GCA_022710245.1). The sequence continues at coordinate 4,532 of JAKLHH010000608.1, read as the reverse complement.
GCCGAGGTCGCGCAGCCTGAGCTGCCGCCCCACCTCCGCGGCCGCCTCGAGGTTGGTGCCGAGCGCCGTCTCCTCCTGGCTGCCGCCGCCCGTCGACTTGCCCGAGTTGACGTCGATCGCGGTCAGCGCCTCGGTGGGATCGATGACGATCGAGCCGCCGCCGGGGAGCGGCACCACCCGCTTGTAGATCCCCGCGACCTGCGGCTCCAGGTTGTAGCGCGAGAAGAGGGGCACGCGCTCGCGGTAGAGGGTGAGCGCGACCTTGCTCTTCGGCAGGCTCGCGGCCAGGTACTCCTGGGCCCGCGCGAGGAGCGCCTCGTCGTCGATCAGCACCTCCTCGATCTCGGCGTCGAGGTGGTCCCGCAGCGCCTGCACCAGCAGGTCCTGATCGTTGTGCAGGAGCGCCGGCCCGCGCCCCTCCTCGAAGGCAGCGCGCACCTTCTGCCAGAGGCGGCTCAGCTCGTCGAGGTCGTGCTTGAGCGCGGTCTTGGTCTGGTCCACCGCGTTGGTGCGGACGATGAACCCGGAGCCGTCCGTGACCAGCCCCTTCAGCTTCGCCTTGAGCTTCTTGCGGGTGTCCTCGTCCTCCACCTTGCGGGAGATGCCGTGCGCGTCGTCGAACGGCATCAGCACCAGGTAGCGGCCCGCGAGGCTGATGTTGGTCGTGAGGACCGCCCCCTTGCTCCCCATCGCGTCGCGGGTGACCTGCACCAGCACCGGCCGCCCGCGCTCGAGGACCTGCTCGATGCGCGCCTCGCCGGCGGCCTTGCGGTGCCGCGCCTCGGGGACCACGTCGTGCGAGGTCAGGAACCCGTGCTTCTCCGCGCCGTAGTCGATGAAGGCCGCGTCGAGGCTGGCCTCCACGTTCGCCACCACGCCGCGGTAGATGTTCCCGCGCTCCACCCCCTCCTGATCCATCTCGACCTTGTAGCTCTCGAGGACCTTGTCCTCGACGATGGCCATCCGCAGCTCCTCCGCGTACCGGCCATTGATCAGCATCCGTCGCGTCACTCGGCTCACTCCTAGGGTCCCCCCGTGGTCCTCCCCCGCCCCGTTTCTCCCACGACGGCGCGCGGCCGTCCACCGTGGGATTGAGGCGCGCGGAGATCGACCGCGGGCGCCAGGGGCCGGGGCTGTGCTATCCTCGTGTCCATGACCTGGCGAAGATTCCATCTGCTGCTGTGCCTGGTGATGGTGGTGGTGACCCTGCTCCGGCTGGCGAGCGGCAACCTGATCGGCGCGGCGGTCTCGGCGCTGCTGGCCCTGGTCTTCGGCTCGATCGGGCTCGACTACCCGCTGCTCGCCAAGCTGCGGGGGCTGATCCGGATCGTCCGCGGCGGGAAGCGCTGGTGGGGCGGCGGCGGGGGGAGCGGCGGGGGCAACGGGCAGGGGTGAGCTCGCCCTTCGTCCGCAGACTCCACTGGCGCTTCGCGCCCGCGCGCACCAGCAGAACACGCCGAGGCTGATCGGCACGCGCAGACCACTCGTCCCGGGACCTTGAAAGGGAGAACGCCGGGCCCGAGGCAGCTCGGGGGCCGATTCGCCGAGCGTTGAGCGCGGGGGTGGAGCGAGCGCTCCTGGCGCTCGCCGAGGGTCCCGGGAGCGAGTGGTCCGCGCGTGAGACGTCGCTCGAGGATCTCGAGCGGCTCCCGGCAGGGGGGGCGTCTGTCGGGAGTGGACCGGCAGTAGACCGACAGAAACCTCAGCGGACCGCGTGCGGGAGGGCCCCGTGCGGGAGGGCACCGCGCGGGAGGGTACCGGCCGGGGCGTCCAGCTCATCCTGAGCGCGGAGGGCGCGGCGCAGCAGGATGCCGAAGAGCAAGAGCACCGGGCTGAGCAGCAGGGCCACCGCCACCAAGGCCAGGGCGGAGCGGAGCTCGGGGTGGTACGGCACCGGATCCTGCGCGGCGAGCGAGAGCAGACACAGCATCAGCATCCAGAGCGCGTGGAGCGAGCGCCGCGGCGCCTCGAGCTCGGGCTGCGGCACCTCGAGCACCTGCTCGGGGCAGCGGGAGCGGACCGGCGCGGGATCGCGCAGGGTATCGCCCTCGGGTGCGGCGCCGAGCGGCGCCAGGCTCTCCGGCGTGAAGACGAGGTCGTCATCGCTCGCGGGCGCCTCGCGCTCCGTCGGCTCCTCCACGGTCGGCGCGGCAGGGTCCTCGGGCGTCAGGGGCCGGGTGACCCGCGCGGCGAGGCGCGGCTGCGACCTGTCCGCGGCCAGCGCGGGATCGACCTGGGTGACTGCGTGGCTCAGCGGCGGGGCGACCGGCACCGTGAGGTCGTCCTCGACGAAGCCCCCGGCATCCTTTGGCGGCGGCAACGCGACGATGTTGCTCTCCAGGTCGCGGTGCCACCCGATCGGCAGGTCCGCGAGGCGGGAGACCCGGACCGTCGGCTGCTCGGGGCAGTAGCGTGCTGGCATGCGGCTCCTCGCTGGTGGCTCGAGCGAGGAGGGTTGCAGCCGTCGTGCCGCGCGGAAGCCGTGCCGAAGCCCGCGGGAACCCTGGCGCGACCGGACCCGCTGGGGTGTGCTGTTCCTCGAGCTGGTGGGACCTGGATCCCAGCACGCCGCGGCATGTCAGAGGCGGGGCAGCGGATGGGGTCGGGGACCCAGCGCTGCGCAGGGGCCAGGGCACAGCGCGGGGCAGGCGTCACGGCGCAGGACACTCGCAGCGCACCGGCCTGCTGCAGAGCTCGCTCCGCACCCCGCAGGACAGCATCTCGGTCCGCTCGTTGCACTTGCCGGCCGCGTCGCACTCCTTGAGCGCGACGATGCAGGGCGCGGGCGGCGGCCCCTGCGCGCCGCCGGGCAGCGTGCTGGTGCGGCCCTGGCAGCGGCCATCCTCGCTGCGCAGCTCCTGGCCGAGGCGGGTCGGGCAGAGGACCACCATGCCGGGAGCGTCGGGGACAGGCTCGGCGGCGCCGACCGGACAGCTGCAGCGGACACGCTGGCCGCAGACGTCGGAGTGGGCGCCGCAGGCGAACCGCCGCTCGTCCATCAGCGAGAGGCAGACGACCTTGCCGGTGGCGGAGTCGAGCCCACAGTGGTTCACCTGCACCTTGCAGTGGCCGTCTGTCGCCCATGGGTAGACGAAGAGGCTGCAGCGCGCGGTCCCGCTGCCGACCGGGCCGACGGTCGTCGACTCGGCCTTCGGGACCACGGCGAAGACCTCGCGCTGCGAGGTCGGGGTCACCGGCGCGGGCTGCGGCCTGCAGGCGGTCATCGGGGAGAGGAGGGCTCCGAGGAGCAAGGGGAGGAGAGCTCGCATGGGCTCAGGGTACGCCGGGAGGCGATTCCCCTCAACTCCCGCCCACCGCGGCCGATGTACTCCATTAGGCCTGCGGCAGCGGGAGGGGTGCGTGTTGGCCGAGTCAAGACCCGCCCGGATCCTGATCGTCGACGACGACGCGCGCCTGCGCGGGGTCGTCCGCCGGATCCTCACGCCTCACGGCTACCAGATCGAGGAGGCCGGCAGCGCCGCCGAGGCGCTCCTCCGCGCGGGCGCCGGGGTGGACCTGGTGCTGCTCGACTACGTGCTGCCTGATCTGACCGGCCTGCAGGTGCTGCGACAGCTGAAGGCCAACCCCGCCACCGCCGAGGCCACCGTCCTCCTCGTCACGTCGCACGACGACGAGGCCTTCCAGGTGGAGGCGCTCGACGCCGGGGCGGAGGATTACCTCCTCAAGCCGTTCCACGCGGCGACGCTGCTCGCGCGCATCCGCATGCACCTCAGGGTGAAGACCCAGGAGGACGCGCTGCGCGCCGCCAACCAGGACCTGGCGCGGGCCAAGGCCGCCGCCGAGGAGGCGAACCGCGCCAAGAGCGTCTTCCTCACCACCATCAGCCATGAGATCCGCACGCCGATGAACGGCGTCCTCGGGCTGGCGCAGCTGCTGCGCGGGATGGAGCTGGGCGAGCGGCAGCGCACCTACGTGGAGACCATCTGCTCCTCGGCGCAAACCCTCGTCGTGATCATCAACGATCTGCTCGACCTCTCCCGCCAGCAGGGCGGCGCGCTGGCCATGCGGCCACACGCCTGCAGCGTGCGGCAGGTCCTCGCCGACGTGGCGGAGCTGCTGCGGCCCACGGTGACCGCGAGGGAGCTCCGCTTCACCACCGAGGTGGACCCGGCGGTCCCCCAGCGGACGATCGGCGACGCCACCCGGCTCAAGCAGGTGATCACCAACCTGGCGGCGAACGCGGTGAAGTTCACGGAGCGGGGTGGGGTGACGGTCCGGGTCTCCGTGCAGGGCAGCGAGGCGGCGGCCGTGCAGCTGCGCTTCGAGGTGGAGGACACCGGCGTGGGCATCGCCCCCGAGGACAGGCCGCACCTCTTCACGCCGTTCTTCCGCACCACGAGGCCCGAGCGGCTGCAGGCGACCGGCAGCGGCCTCGGGCTGGTGATCAGCAAGCAGCTCGTCGAGCTGATGGGTGGCGCCATCGGCGTCGAGAGCACGCCCGGCCGCGGCAGCTGCTTCTGGTTCACCGTCAGCCTCGGCCGCTGCGCCGAGCCCCGCGCGCGCGCCGCCGC
>JAKLHH010000607.1 GCA_022710245.1 Myxococcota bacterium | reverse complement strand
GTCCACCCGGGCCCGCGCTGGCACGAGTCGCCGAGCGAGCCTTGCCGGCCGCCCTCCTCGCGCAGTCCTCGGCGGCCGTCTGCAAGGCGAGCGACCCGAGGTCGCGAGACTCAAGCGCGCCGGGAGCGAGCGGCCGTCGCTCCCTCCCGTCGACTGGTGACGGACGTAGACTTGAACGAGGAGTCACAGGCGTAGACCACAAGCCCTGGGGCAGAGGACCTAGCGCGAGGTGACCTCGAAGAACCCCGACCCCGTCCGCCCGAAGACCTCGGGCGAGTACATCTCCTCGACGTGGGTCGGCGCGGCCACGAACTTGCCGATGGTCGTCGCCCGCGCCAGATACACGTAGGTGTGGAGCCCCGGCGGCAGCGTGTCGGCGAAGAGCTGCACGCGGTCGTCCCGGATCTCCTGGTGGTAGAAGGGCGAGTAGTAGGTGGAGTAGGTGCGCCGGTTGTAGCTCGGACGGAAGCGGTTCAGGGCCAGGCCGCCGTACGACTGCGAGGTGGTCATCAGGCGGAAGTTCATCGCCTCGAGGCCCGCCGGGAGCGGGTCGTCGACGGCGACGAAGCTCATCTGCTGCGGCGCCACGATCTGCAGCGTGACCCGCACCAGGTCGCCGGCCTTGACCTCGGTGACCCCCTTCAGCTTCGCGTCCGGGTCAGTGGTGAGGTTGGCGAAGGTGCTGGCGTCCTCCTTCACCTTCTCGTAGGTCCGCGTCACGTAGAAGCCCTCGTCCCAGGGCTCGGTCGGCAGGTTGCTCCGCGCGTAGCGCAGGCGCGCGCTGTAGTAGAGCCGCCCCGGTCCCTCCTTGACGAAGCCGAGCACCCGCGCGGGCCCGGTCAGCGTCGACATCGGCAGCGACTTCTCCACCGTCTTCAGCGAGCGCCCCTGGAACTGCTGCTCGAGGAGCCGCTGCTCGCCGAGGAGCACCTTGGCGACGAAGGACGGCGTCTCCTTCTCGCGCACGCTGAAGTACTCATGGAGCGCGAGGAGCGCGTAGGCCGTCTCCTGCGTGTTCCGCCAGTGGCCCTCGCGGCGCGCGTCGAGGAGGTGGGCGACCATCTTCTCCGCCAGCGGGTGCTCCGGCTGCGCCTTGAGCAGCGCGCTGAGCGCCATCGCCGTCGAGCGATCCGACGAGTGGAAGAAGGGGGAGTAGCCGTCGCCGAGGTTCTCCTCCACCTTGGCCCCGCGCGCGGTCTGCTGCACCGAGTTGACGAGGTCGTCCTGCAGCGTCGACATCATCTTCTTGTCGCTCCCCACCTTGGCCATCGCCGAGAGGAGGAGCGCCTTGGCGAAGACCGCCAGGTGCTTGCGCTGCTCGTGGAGCGTGGAGATGTAGGCCGCCGGCTTCTCGCCGAGCTCGGCGAGGACATAGACCAGGTAGGCGCGGAGATCGCGGTTGATCGCCTCGAGCTCCGGGCTGGGCGCCTTGCGGTTCAGCCAGCCCTTCAGGTAGCGCGCGCCGCTGTCGAGGACGCGCTTGCTCACCTTGAAGCCGCTCGCCGACGCGCGCTTGAGGCCCCAGGTGGCGTAGGCCGAGACCCAGGGGTAGCTCTCGTACGACGAGGGCCAGTAGGTGAAGCCGCCGTCCCAGCGCTGCATCTGCTCGATCTTGCCGATCAGCTTGGCGATCAGCCCGTCCGGGTCGCCCTGGGTCTTCAGGTTGAAGGCCTGACGCAGATCGCGCAGCACGACCAGCGGGATCAGGCGGCTGGTGGTCTGCTCGAGGCACTCGTACGGGTAGTCGAGGAGGTACTCCATCCCCGGCTCCAGCCCGACCATCGCCGTCGAGGCGAGCGAGACCTGCAGCCCGCCCACGTCGCTGCGCACCCCGCCCGCCGGCGCCAGCCCCTCGGAGACGGCGCTCTCCGTCGAGCCGAAGGCCGCCACCGACTCCATCACCACCGGCAGCTTCACCGGCCGCTTCAGCTCCAGGGTGTCGTGCTGCTCGGCGAGCGTGGCGGTGAAGCGGAAGGTCGCCTCGCCCGGCGTCAGCCCGACGAAGCCGAAGCGCGCCTCCGCCGCCCCACCCGGCGCCACGGTGACCGTCTTGACCGCGGGCCCCTCGAGCTGCAGGCCGCGCACGCTCGCCTCGATCTTCACCTCGCCGCCGACCTTGGCGCGGCTGTGTACGACGACGCCGGCCTCCAGCCGGTCACCGACGCGGACCAGCCGCGGCAGCGTCGGCAGGAGCAGCAGCGGCTTGTTCACCTTGACCAGGCTGTGGGCGCTGCCGAACTCGGACTCGCGGCTGACCCCGACCGCCATGATGCGGAAGGTGGTGAGGTTGTCGGGGAGCTTGAAGCGCACCTGCGCGTGCCCCTTGCCGTCGGTGAGCACGGCCGGGTTGAAGTACGGCGTGGAGACGAAGTTGCGCCTGACGCCCTCGCCGCCGCCGCCCTCGCCGCCGCCGCCGCCGCCCGCGTTCTTGCCCTTCTCGCCGAAGACCTTCTGGCTTATCAGCTGGATGCGGTTGTCGGCGGTGCGCACGGAGAGGCCGCGCTCGGCGTAGAAGATCGCCATCGGATCCGGGGTCCGGTAGCCGATCAGGCTGAGGACGCCCTCGTCGGCGGCGAAGACGGTGAGCTCGGCGGGCGTGCCCTTGCCGCCGGCGTCCTTAACCTCCAGGTCGACCACCACCTCCTCGCCGGGGCGGTACTCGGCCCGCGCCGGCTTCACCCCGACCTGCAGGTGCTTCTTCGCCTGGCTGATGACGAGCTTGGCGTAGCCGACCTTGAAGGCCGGCTGCCCCGGATCCTCCTCGCCGCCCTCCTCGCGCGTCTTCTTGGTCGGCGCCTTCGCCGTCGCCACGCGCCCGCGCACCAGCACCACCGAGGCGTAGGCGGTCGGCACCAGGTCCTCGGTGATGGGCACATCGACCCAGGCCGAGTTGCGGTCGAGCTTGATCGGCTTGCGCGTGTAGATGCCGTTACGCTCGACGGTGAAGAGCCCGTGCGCGCCGGCGTACGGCGACTTGATCAGGATGCGCGCGACCTGCCCCACCTTGTAGCTCTTGCGGTCGGTGACCAGCTCGACGCGCGACTCGTTGTCGCGCTTCCAGGCGACGAACTCGGGCCCGGTGACGTAGACGCCGAAGGAGGTCATCAGCGGGTTGCCGCGCCGGTCCTTGCCCGCGAACCGCATCACGTAGTAGCCGGCCTTGGCCGCCTGCACCTGGCAGGGCACGGGCTTGGCGGCGCTCGTCACCTTGCAGCTCCCGGCCGGGGTCTCCACCGGGCGGGTGACGAAGTAGTGCGAGCCGCCCATCCCCTCCTTGCGCACCGAGGTCCAGCTGCGCAGGTAGAGGATGCCCTCGAGGTTGACGCCGCTCAGCCGCTTGCCGTCGGGCATCGCCACGACGACCTCGCTCTCGACGTTCTTGCCGGAGTTGATGAAGGTCTCCTTTGGCTTGGCGCCGATGTAGAACTCGCCCGGGTGCAGCAGCACGCTGGTCCGCGAGGCGATGCTCTGGCGCGAGACGTCGGTGACCGTCAGCTCCAGCTCGTAGCTCTGCGGTCCGCTCATCTTCGTGGGCGCGAGGTGCATGGTGCCCGCCGTGCGGCCGCGCTCGTCGAGCTTGCCCTGACCCTGCGCGACGAAGCCGGAGCTCGAGTCGGAGGTGTCATCGCCCCACCACCAGACCTCGTCGGAGAAGACGAAGCCCTCGTGGTTCGGCGGCGAGAAGCCGGTGTTGCTGCGGTTGAGGTACCAGCGCGTGGAGGCGCCGCGCATCGGCGAGCCGAAGAGGTAGTCGGCGCTCGCGTTCCAGCCGACCTTGTCGCCGCGGATCGCCTCGCGCCGCTCCGCCTGCACCGCGACCTTGAACTCCGCCGGCCGGTACTCCTCGACGCGGAAGGAGCCGTAGAGGCTGCTGCCGCCGGGGAGCTTGCCGGTGACGCTGTAGGAGCCGAGCGGCGCGCCCGCCGGCAGCCCCACCTCGAGCGCGAAGCTGCCGAAGTCGGAGAGCTGGCGCTCGAGGGTGGCGAGCTTCTCGCCGCGGCTGTCGCTGACGGTGAGCTGCACGCGCTCGCCGCGCGGGGTGACGAGCTGCCTGGCGCCGGTGCGGCGCACGATGCCCTTGACGTTGACCTTCTCGCCCGGCCGGTAGATGCCGCGGTCGGTGAAGATCATGCCGATCGCCGCGCTGCGCTCGTCGTCCCAGGTCTCCTCGAGGCCGAAGTCCCAGGCGCGGATGCCGGACTGGGTGCTGGAGTCGACGAAGCTCGTGTCGCCGTCCTTCTCGGCGAAGAAGATGTACTTGTGCGAGTCGCGCTCGCCGCCGAGGGTGCCGGCGCCCGGCGCCACCGCGAGCCCGGAGGCGTCCGCCGTGCCGCTCCAGAGCGGCTGCAGGCCGCCCTCGCGCCAGATGGAGACGGTGCAGCCGGGGACCGGCTTGCCGGTCGCCAGCGAGGTGACCCAGACGAGCGAGGTGTGCGGCGAGAACTTGGCCGTCAGCGCGAGGTCGGTGATGCGCAGCAGCGCGCGGCTCACCTGCGTCTCGTCGCGCGTCTTGTCGCCGTCCCGCCCCTTGTGCTTGAGCGTGGTCTCCATCTCGAGGGCGAGGATCCCCTTCTTCTTGCCGCCCATCAGCGTCGTCAGGTTCACGCGCTTGGTGACGCGCGCGTTCGGCTGCACCGCGACCTTCAGCTCCTGCTTCTGCACGCCGTCGAGGCTGCCGAGGATGGTCTTGTCGCGGTCCCAGTAGTGGCTGTGGCCGAGGAGCGCGGCGACGTCGACCGGGTCGAGCCGCTTGGAGGCGAGCTGCGCCTTGGCCGCGTTGCGGAAGTAGATGGGGAGGTTCCGTGGGGCCGAGGCCTCGAGGACGCCGGAGTCGATGGGGAGCTGCACGTAGGGGTCGAAGTCGCCGGTGACGAAGCTGGTGCTGCGCCCGCCCTCGAGGGTCTGCCCGAACTTGTCCTTCAGCTTGCCCTGCAGGGTCACCGTGTACTTGGTGCGCGCCTTCAGCTTGCTGTCGAGGTAGACGCTGGAGCTCGCCCAGGTCGAGCTGCCCGCGGCGAGCGCCGCGCCGTTCACGCGCAGCGCGGCGCGCGCCTGGTCGCGCGGGACCGGGTTCGAGAACTCCACCTCCACCGAGCGCTCCGGATCGCAGTCCTGCTTGCAGGAGAGCCCGGTCACCTTGAAGGGGCCGTAGGTGGAGAAGCTGGTCGTGTACGGCGTGCCCATCGGCTTCGGGCCCTCGGCGCCGGTCAGCTCGGCGCCCACCTTCACCGTGATCTGCGCGGCGAGGGGGAAGTGCGTGGCGGGGTGGAGCACCTGCTGCTGCGGGTTCGAGCCCTGCCGTACGTCGGCGGCCACGGTGAACGGCTCCTCGCCCTGCTTCTTCACCAGGAACGACGCGTGGCGCTGGAGCGTCTTCGACTTCACCGGCTGGTTGAAGTAGAGCGTGACCACCGAGTCCGGCTTCTCCCAGCGCGAGCTGCGGT
>JAKLHH010000606.1 GCA_022710245.1 Myxococcota bacterium | reverse complement strand
GAGACCTGCGCCTTCCCTGGCTGCACGGCGCGCCGAGGGCTCGTCGTCCATCACGTGGAGCACTGGGCGCGAGGCGGCGAGACCCGGCTGCCGAACCTCCTTCGCGTCTGCAGAGCACACCACTGGGCCTTGCACGAGGGTGGCTTTCGCGTGCTGGGGCGCGCGCCCGCGGCGCTGCGCTTCGTCGCTCCGGACGGCCAGCCGCTCCCCGCGAGCCCGGTCCCGCCGGCGGCCGACGCCCTCGCGCTCGCTCGCCGCAACCGTGCGCTCGGGCTAGACCTCGGGCCGCAGACCGGGCTCACGCGCTGGCGAGGTGAGGCCATGGACTACGACTGGGCCGTCGAGAACCTCCTCCGCCATCGACGCGCCGGCTGACTCCCCGGTGAATTCGCCCTTCATCGCGGAGCCTCCGAAGGAGGCGAGCAGGGCAAATTGCGGCGGTCTCGTCCCGGAGCGGCCGGAGGCCGCGAGGACCCGCAATTGGTGATCATCCGGAGGCCGAGACCACCCCCGCGCTGCCCGCGCGGCCCGCGCCGCCACCCGCGCCACCGCCCCCCCCGCGTGCGTCACCTCGCGGCCAGCGCGGCCAGGTCTTGCCGGGCGCCGCACAACGCTGCCATCATCCCAGCCCGACCCGGAGGACCCGAGGAGGCTCATGCAGAAGTCGGTCGTCATCATCGGCGCGGGGGTCGCCGGCCTCTCCTGCGGCTGCTACGCGGCCATGAACGGCTACCGCGCGACCATCCTCGAGCTGCACTCCGAGGTGGGCGGGGTCTGCACGGCGTGGACGCGCAAGGGCTACACCTTCGACGGCTGCCTCCACTGGCTGATGGGCAGCTCGCCGAGCTCGGGGATGAACCGGCTCTGGCGCGAGCTCGGCGTCGCGCGGGGCCGGCGCTTCATCGACCCGGTCATCTACCGCCGCTACGAGGAGGAGGGCCGCGGCCTCTCGCTCTACACCGACCTCGCGCACCTGCAGGCGCACCTCCTCGCGGTCGCCCCCGAGGACGCCGCGCTGATCCGCGAGCTGACGCGAGCCATCGGCAAGCTCGGCGCCATCGAGATGCCGATCGACTCCCCCTGGAGCTGGCGCAGCCTCAAGCTCTACCTCGGGCTGCTGCCGGTGCTCCCCGTCTTCCGCCGCTACTCCCGGATGTCGCTCGCGGAGCTCTGCGCGCGGATGAGGAGCCCCTTCCTGCGCCGCGCCTTCGAGGCGCTCTTCCCGGTCCCCGAGGGGCCGGTCTCCGGCATCCTGATGGGGCTCGCGGTGCAGACGAAGAAGAACGCGGGCTACCCGGTGGGCGGCTCGCTCGCGTTCTCGCAGGCGATGGCGAGCCGCTTCACCAGCCTCGGCGGCGAGCTCGTCCTCGGCGCGCGGGTGACGGAGATCCTCGTCGAGCGCGGGCGCGCGGTCGGCGTGCGCACCGAGGACGGCCGCGTGGTCCACGCCGACCACGTGGTCTCCGCGGCGGACGGCCGCACCACCCTCTACACCCTCCTCGGCGGCCGGTACCTGCCGGCCCGGCTGCGCGCGCTCTACGAGGGCGGCGCGCCCACCTTCCCGCCGCTGGTGCAGGTCTCGCTCGGGCTCCGGCGCCGGATCGACGGGCCGTCGGGGGTCGCCTTCCGCCTCGCGCGGCCCCTCGAGGTCGGCCCCACCCGGCACGCGCAGCTGATCGTGCGCAACCTCGCCGAGGACCCCGAGCTCGCGCCGCCCGGCTGCTCGGTGGTGACGGTCACCGTCGAGAGCGACTACGACTGGTGGGCCGAGCTCCGCCGCGACCGCGCGCGCTACGTCGAGGAGAAGCGGCGGATCGGCGAGGAGGTCGTCGCGCGGCTCGAGGAGAAGTGGCCCGGCCTCGCGGCGGACGTGGAGGTGATCGACGTGGCGACGCCGGTCACCTGGGAGCGCTACACGGGCAACTGGCGCGGCGCCTACGAGGGCTGGATGATCACGACGAAGACCATGGAGCAGGTGATGGGCCCCGGCCTGCCCAAGCGCCTGCCCGGGCTCGAGGGCTTCGCGATGATCGGCCAGTGGACCACCTTCGGCGGCGGCGTGCCACCGGCGGCCAAGGACGGCCGCGACCTGATCCGCAGGCTCTGCCGCGCGGACGGGCGGCGGTTCGTGACCACGGAGGGGTGAAGGGGGCACGCCATCGTCCCGGACGGGGTCTTCGTCCTGGCGGGGCCTCAAAGCAAACGGTTCGTGCTAGCGGTCCACCGGCAGGGTCAGGGCGTCGGTCGCGGCGGCGGGTCCCTCGAGGCCGAAGCTGCGGTAGCCCGGGCCGACTGTGATCTGCCGACCTTGAGTTCCCGTGTAGCGCTCGACGGTGAGGTAGGCGGGCTTCCCGCTCCGGTCACGGCCGGCCTTCACCGCGTGTTCGCCCTCGGTCTTGCCGTCGCTGAAGAGCTCCCGCGTCTGGCGCCTTGGCGCGCCGGGGTGGTGGATCACGGAGCGGACCTCCTCACGCACCTCCCCGCCGCGCGGCCCGCGCCTCGTCTCGACGAGGCGGAACACACGCTTCGATGCACCGGCGCCGCTGCCGACCGTCAGGACGCCGACGCGGGAGCGTACGGTCGCGTCCATCGTCTGGCTCCGGCTCTCGCGGGTGGCGAAGGTGCCAAGCAGCCGCTCACCATTGAAGAAGGCGAGGCGGTCACCGGTGCGCACGACGCGAGTGGAGCGCGCGGCCAGGTGGTCCAGCTCGACGCGGGCCTGGTGTGCTTCGCTGCGGGCGCCTGGCGTGAGAGCACCTCCGCCCACGCTGAGCGTACTGAAGTGGCTGCTGCGAACGACGTCCGTGAGCCCGGCGCGACGGGCAGCGAGCGCGACCTTGGCGCGGCCGGCGACCTCGGGGCTCCCAGGTCCGCCCCGCTCCCACGCTTGCACGGCGAAGAACAGCCTCGAAGAATGGGCTCCTGATCCTGATCTTCCACGCAAGAATCAACCGCGCCCCTTGACAGCCACACGACGCTGAGTCATTACGTGCCACGGCGTGGAAGACGCCGGTGATTGAGTGAATGATCGACGGGAGGAGGGTAGGATGAAGACGAAGACGAAGGTGCGCGCGGGCGCAATCGTGAGACAGGGTCTCAAGGCCTGAGACGAAGGTGCGCGCGAAGGTGCGCGCGGCGCTGAATGCCGGAATGTCTTGAGACGAAGGTGCGCACGGCGCTGAATAAACGAAGGTGCGCACGGCGCTGAATACCGGAATGTCTTCGGGGCGCACTCGGTGACCCGGTCCCGGGCGCCTTTGGAGGTAACGTCATGAAGATCAAGTCGGGAACCCACGTCACGGCTGGCCAGACCAGAAACGGCAAGATGAACTGCGCGTGACAGTCACCACCCACTGAACGAGCAACCGACGGGGGGACTACTTCTTCTTGCAGTGCTTCATCAGCTTCTCGAGCGTCCCCGCGGGCGCGTCCTTGCTCGCCGCGAGGAAGCTGGTGAACGACGCCTTGGCCGCCTTGCAGCTCCCCTGCGCCGCGAGCGCCATCCCCATCAGCAGGTGCGCGCGCGTGTACTTCGGGTCGAGCTTGAGCGCCGCGCGGTACTCCTCGAGCGCCAGCGGGAGCTTGCCCGCCTTCTTGTAGATCTGCCCGAGGTCGGCCCGCGTCGCCGCCGCCTTCGGCTCCAGCTTGACCGCCTCCTTCAGGCTGGCGATCGCCGCCGCGTCCTCGCCGCCCTGCGCCTGCACGAAGCCGAGCTGCCGCCAGGAGCGCGGGTTCTTCGGCGCCAGCTTGACCGCCTCCTGCAGCTCGCGCGCCGCGTCCTTCCAGAGCTTCTTCTCGGCGAGGAGCGCGCCGTAGGTGTGCCGCGCCATGGCGTCCTTCGGCGCCAGCTGCACCGCCATGCGGAGCTGCAGGATGGCGCCGTCGAGGTCGTCGAGCTGCCGCAGGGTGCCGCCGAGGTTGATGCGCACGTCGACGTCGTTCGGCCGCAGGCGCGCGGCGCGCTTGTAGGCGTTCGCGGCGTCGGCGAACTTCTTCTGGTCGAAGAGCGCGAGCCCGAGGTTGTACCAGGCCTCGCCGTAGTCCGCCTTCGCGCGCACCGCCTGCTTGAGGTGCTCCACCGCCTCGTCGAGCTTGCCCTGCTCCTGCAGGAGCGCGCCGAGGTTGTTGTGCGCCTCGGGGAAGTCGGCCTTCAGCTTGAGCGCCTGCCGGTAGTCCGCGATCGCCGCGGCGGTGGCCTTCTTGCGCTCCTGACAGACGCCGCGCTGGTAGTAGGGGCGCGGGTCTCGCGGGATCTCCTTGATCGCGGCGCTGTAGGCCGCGAGCGCGCCGTCGACGTCCCCCCTGGCGAGGAGCGCCTCGCCCTGCAGCATCAGCTTCTTGGCGTCCGCCGCCGCCTCGCCCGGCGCCGCCAGCAGCAGCGCCGCGGTGAGGACCGCGGCCGCGCGACCCGTCACGAGCTTCATCATCCCTCCTTGGCCGTGGGACTTGCGGTTGCCGCCCCGGGAGCCGGCGCGCTGCCCGCGCGGGCCCGCTCGTCGAGCGCCTCGATGGCCGAGAGCACGCTGCGCCTGACCTCGGCGAGCCGCGCCTCGTCGGTGAGCTTGCCGCCGGTCGCGGGGTCGCTCACGTAGAAGATGTCGATCACCCGCCCCGCCTCGGTGGCGACCTTGGAGAGGTGGATGGCGAGCCCCTGCTCGGAGAGCGTGCGGGTGATCGCGTAGAGGACGCCGAGCCGGTCGGGCGCCTGCACGTCGATCACCGTCAGCCGATCGCTGATGGTGTTGTCGACCTTGACCACCAGCTCGACGCGCGGCACCACCTTGGGCGCGAGCGCCGAGGGCCGCGTGTGGCGCTCGACCAGCGCGGCGACCTCGAGCTCGCCCTTGAGCGCGCGCTCGAGGTCGCGGGAGAGCTCCTGCCAGAGCCCCTCGTCTCCGTGCGAGGGCGGCCGCGTGGTGAAGACGTCGAGCACCGTGCCGGCCGCGTGCTCCGCGCGCTCCAGCGTGTGCACCTGCGCGCCGAGGATCTCCACCCGGTGCGCGAGCATGACGCCGGTGATGGCGGCGAGCCGTCCGGGCGAGTCCCAGCAGCAGACCGTCACCTCCACCATGTCGTGGCGCGCTGGCCGCGCCTCCACCCGCGCGACCTGCCCCGGGCGCCCCTCGAAGTCCAGCGCGACCCCGACGTGGTGCTGCAGCTCCTCGAGGGAGAAGGCGAGCAGGAGCTGCGCCGGGAGCCGCCCGATGATGGCCGCGGCCGCCGCGCCGCGCTGCCGGCGGACGGCGAGCTCCAGCCGCTCCTGGCGATCGCGGATCTGCTTCTCGCGCTCCTCGGCGGCGACCGCCTCGCCGTGGATCAGGTGCACGTAGGTGCGCAGGTAGAGCTCCTCGAGGAGCGAGGCCTTCCAGGCGGTGAGGTTGCCCGGGGCGGTCATCGCCGTGTCGGCGAGCGTGAGCAGGTAGAGCTTGCGCAGGCGCTCGACCGAGGCG
>JAKLHH010000605.1 GCA_022710245.1 Myxococcota bacterium | reverse complement strand
TGGACGCGCGCCTCGCTGGAGGGGCGCCGGGTGAGCGAGGTCCTCGAGGGGGAGGCCCTCGCCGCCGTCTCGGAGCGGTTCCGACGCGCGCTCGCCGGCGAGACGAGCAGCTTCGAGAGCACCCACCTCGAGGGGGCGGTCCACACTCGCTACGCGCCGCTGCGAGAGCCGGACGGTCGCGTGGTGGGGGCGATGGCGCTCGCGCTCGACATCAGCGAGCGCAAGCAGGCCGAAGAGGAGCTGCGCCGGAGCGAGGAGCGGCACCGGCTCGTCGCGGAGACCATGCTGCAGGGCGTGGTCCACCAGGACAGCGCGGGCGAGATCATCTCGATGAACTCCGCCGCCGAGCGCATCCTCGGCAAGACGCGCGAGGAGTTCCTCGGCAGCAGCTCGGTCGGCGAGGAGCACGACACCGTCCGCGAGGACGGCTCGCCGTTCCCCGGGCTCGAGCACCCGGCGATGGTGGCGCTCAGGACCGGCGAGGCGGTGCGCGACGTGGCGATGGGCGTCTTCAACCCGCGCGAGCGCGCCCGCCGCTGGATCAGCGTCGACGCGGTGCCGCTCTTCCGGCCGGGCGAGGAGCGGCCCTACGAGGTCTACACGATCTTCGCCGACCTCACCGACCGCCGGCGGGCCGAGGATCGCTACCGGCGCACCCTCGACAACATGATGGAGGGCTGCGCCATCCTGAGCCCCGACTGGCGCTACCTCTACGTCAACAAGGTCAACGCCCAGCACGCGCACTGCCGGCCCGAGGAGCTCCTCGGCCGCAGCCTGCTGGAGGCGATCCCGGGCGTGGAGCGATCGCCCTTCTTCGCTGCCTACCAGCGCTGCATGGAGGAGCGCACCCCGCAGCGGGTGGAGGCGAAGTTCACCTTCGCCGACGGGACCTGCGCCTGGTACGAGGCGAGGGCCGAGCCGGTGCCCGAGGGCATCTTCGTGCTCTCGCAGGACATCACCGAGCGCAAGCGGGCGGAGGCGCGGCAGCTCGAGGCCACCGCGCGGCTGCTCGAGGCCGACCGCCGCAAGAACGAGTTCCTCGCCGTGCTCTCGCACGAGCTGCGCAACCCGCTGGCGCCGATCCGCAACAGCCTCTTCGTCCTCGACCGCGTCGCGCCGGGGAGCGAGCAGGCGCGGCGGGCCAAGGCGATCATCGACCGGCAGGTCGGGCAGCTGGCCAGGCTCGTCGACGACCTCCTCGACGTCACCCGCATCACCCGCGGCAAGTTCCAGATCCAGCGGCGCCCCCTCGAGCTGGGCGAGCTGCTGCAGCGGACCGTGGAGGACCACCGCTCCGAGTTCACCACGGCCGGAGTCGAGCTCGAGGTCCGCCTGCTCCCGCGCGCGCTCTGGGTGAACGCGGACGCCGCCCGCATCTCGCAGGCGGTGGAGAACCTCTTGCAGAACGCGGCCAAGTTCACCGGCCAGGGCGGCCGCGTGACGCTGGCCCTCGAGGAGGACGTGGCCCGCCGCCAGGCGGTCATCCGCGTCCGCGACACCGGCATCGGCATCGGGCCGGAGGTCCTGCCGCGGCTCTTCGAGCCCTTCACGCAGGCGGACAGCACGCTCGACCGCGGCCGGGGTGGGCTGGGGCTGGGCCTCGCGCTGGTGAAGGGGCTGGCCGAGCTGCACGGCGGCAGCGCCGAGGCCCGCAGCGACGGGCTGGGCAGAGGCGCCGAGTTCACCCTCCGGCTGCCCCTCGCCGGGGAGGGGATCGGCGCGGCGGGCCAGGCGTCCCTCGCGGCGCCCACAGCGCACCGGCGGGTGCTGCTGATCGAGGACAACGTCGACGCGGCGAGCAGCCTCAGGGAGGTGCTCGAGCTGGCCGGGCACACCGTCGAGGTCGCCTCGAGCGGCGCCGAGGGGCTCAGCCGGGCCCGGGCCTCCACGCCCGAGGTCGTCCTCTGCGACATCGGCCTGCCTGGCATGGACGGCTATGACGTCGCCCGGGCGCTCCGCTCCGACCCGGCGCTGCACGACGTCTTCCTGGTGGCGCTGACCGGCTACGCGCTGCCCGAGGATCTGGCGAGGGCGCTCGAGGCCGGCTTCGACCAGCACCTGGCCAAGCCCCCGAGCCTGGAGCGGCTCGAGCAGCTCCTCGCCAGCCTGCCCCGACGCGGCTGAGCCGCTGGCGACCGGGCAGCGACCCCGCCTACCGGGCAGCGACCCCACCGACCGGGCAGCGACCCCGCCTACCGGGCAGCGACCCCACCTCGCTCCACCTCGGCGGAGCCTGCGGCGCGTCCTCGTGGTACGCTCTGCCGGCTGACCACGCGAGCGAGGCTGCGACGATGGTGTGCTCGATGTGCCGCCGAGAGATCCCCGTCGGGTCGACCTGCTACCGCTGCTCGGTCTCGACCTGCAACAGCAAGCGCCTGCGGCTGGTCTTCTGCTCCACGGCCTGCTGGGACGCGCACCTCCCCGAGGCGCGTCACCGCGATGCGTGGGCCGTCGAGGAGAAGGCTGGCAAGGAGCCGGCGCCGGCGAAGCGCTCGCGCTAGCCCCAGTCCGTCAGCGGTCGCGACGACGCTGGATCGCGACCAGCCCGAGGAGGGAGAGCGCGAGGAGGCCGGCGCTGGCGCCGTCGCCGCCGCTGACGTCGCTGCCGACGCTGCAGCCGCCGCCCCGCGGGGTCGCGCTGCTCACGCCAGCGTCGCTGCGCGGCGGCATGTCGTCACCGCGCGGGTAGTCCGCCTCGCCGCCGACCTGACAGGTGAGGCCGGGGCCGACCGCGGTGCAGACCCTGGCCCCATTGACCAGGCCGCAGTAGGGCGTGGCCTTCAGGGTGGCGCAGTCGGAGTTGCAGTTGCAGGACCGGTCCATGTCGCTCTTCACGCAGGCGATGCCCGGTCCGTTGTGGTTGCTGCAGATCGCGCCGCACTTCGGGTTCGCGCTCTTCACGCAGTAGGCGAAGCCGCGCCCCTTGCAGTCGTCGTTGCAGCTGCAGGAGGGGAACGCGTCGCCGCAGCCGAACCACCAGTCGTCCTTCGGGCCCCAGTCGGGGACCTTCCAGTCATCGGGGCCGAAGTCGTTCGGGGGCGGCGGCCAGGCGTCGTTGGAGGGCGGGCCGCCATCGGTCGGCTTCGGTCCTCCGTCGCTGCAGGGGATGCCGGCGCCGTTCCACCCGCAGTAGTGGTTGCCGTAGCCCCAGTCGATGCAGATCCCCGAGTAGGGGTACTTACCCTTGCAGTCATCGTTGCAGTTGCAGGGCGGCATCTGCGGCTGCTCGGCGCGCGCCGGGCTGGAGAGCAGGGCACAGGAGACGGCGGAGAGTGCCAGGAGCTGTGTCAGTCGAGTGGGTCTCATCGGTTCCTCCTCGGCTCGTGACCGTGTGCAAGGGGGAGGCCAGGACAACGCCTCAAAATTTCGAGACAACCTGCCCGCCGTTCCGTGCCACGATGTGCCAGCTGAGCGGCAGCAGGACAGCGGCGGCAGGAGAGATGGCTCAGCGGGTCCGCGGCTGGGTGGCTCAGTCCCCGAGGCAGCCAGGACCCAGGAGGGCTCAGTAGCTCGAGTAGGTGCGCTCGACCTCGACCTCGAAGTCGCCGCTCGCGTAGCACCCGTGCGGACCGGTCCCGGTGAAGCTGCCGTCGATCTCGTGGGTGTGGTCGTCGTACTTGCCCTGGAAGTGGTAGGTGGTGACGCCGCCGTCCGTGCCCTGCTCGCTGGTCACGAAGCTGACGCAGTTGCCCGTCACCGTGCCGCTCAGGCTGAAGAAGCTCGGCGCGTCGCGCACGACGAGGACCCAGCTGCCGCTGCTGCCTCCGCCCGTGTCCCGGCGCACGGTGCGGTCGCGGCCGCGGTCACCTGCCCGCTCCCCGCAGCAGACGAGATCGCGGACGCCGTCCCCGGCCGGACCGTCGCGCTTGCCGTCCCCGGACGCCGAGTCGCGCGCGCCGAGGTCCGTGCCGCTCGCGTCCTTGATCAGCACGAGGTCCTTGCCGGCCCCGAGGTCCTTGCCGGCGCCGAGCTCGCGCGCGAGGAGGTCCTTCGCGCCGCGATCCCCCGCGCCGCGGTCGCCGGCGCCGCGGTCCGCGGCGGAGGCCTCGCGGACGCCGCGATCCCCGCCGGCGAGATCGAAGACCAGCTGATCGAGCCCCGGCGAGCCGTCGCGCACCCCGCCTCGCACGCGCTCCACGCGGAGCTTCATCGAGGGCCCGAGGTCGAAGCTCCCGTTGAGCCGCGGGTCGGCGCAGCTGGTGCGCGTGCCGTCACCCTCGATGGTCCACAGCCCCGAGGGGTCGACGGTGGACACGCCCACGTCACACTCGTGGCAGCCGCGGCAGGAGGCCGTGACGAGGAGCAGCGGCGCGAGGAGCAGGAGCGCGCGCGGCAGGCGGCTCTGCCGGTTCGTCTGTCGGTTCGTGCGCGTCATCGCATCAGCCCCACGCCCGCGGTGAAGGCGAGCGGCGTCGAGCGGCCGAAGAGCTCGAGGAACGCCGCGCTGATCTCCGCCTGTACGGTGAAGCGCGCGGCGTGGTGGCGGCCGATCATCAGCCCGGCGCGGCCATAGACCCCGAAGCACCAGCCTGACCTCGTCTCGTCCTCGGTCATCTTCGTGGGGATGACGACGCCGGACTGGGTCTTGTTGTAGAGCGTGGCCCAGATGAAGCGCGGGCCGACGCCGCCGCCGATGAAGCCGGCGAGCCCGCCGCTGCCGAAGACGCCGTAGCCGCCCACGTCGAGCGGCACCTCGCCGAAGGTGATCGGGTCACGGAGCGCGTCGCCATGCAGGCCCGTGCGGAGCTCGATGGCGAACCAGCGGGCCTCGATCCAGTAGGAGACGTCGAAGGCGACGCCGGTCTCCTTGGAGCCCGCGTAGCCGTTGCCGACCGGCACCAGCGCGCCGAGCCGGAACCAGCCGTGGTGCGAGAGGGTGCCCTGCGATCGCACGCCGGCCGGGGGCGGCGGCGGCGGGTAGGCATAGCCATGGGCGGGCTGGGCATAGCCCGGCGGGGGATAGCCCGGCGGGGGATAACCCGGCGGGGGATAGCCCGGCGGGGGATAACCCGGCGGGGGATAACCCGGCTGCGGGTTGCTCGGCGGGGGTGGACTGGTGCCGGGCGGCGGTGCCGGCACCGGGTCGCCACCGGGCTGCGCGTGCGCGAGCCACGGCAGCGCGAGGATCACGAGGACGAGCGCGGGCGCCATCCTCCAGCGCAGGGGTCGGTCGAGGGCATGGGCCATGGTCGCTCCAGCGCCCAGCCACCCTCGTGGCTGCAGCGCGCTGCTCTCGTCGGGTCGAGCTTGCATCGATCATAGGTGGGAGCGCGGCTGCTCCGCAATGGCGTGGATCACGGTGTGCTCCCCCGCACCAGCAGGACGTCAGGCTCCATGCCTCGCGGGCCCGCCGCGATCGTCGCCGTCGCGTCGCCTCGCCTCGCGTCGCCCCGGCGCCTTTGCGTCCCGCTCGGATCTCGCTACCATCGCGGGATGCCCCCCCCCCCCCCGCCCCCCCCCCCCCCGCCCCCCCCGCCCCCACAC
>JAKLHH010000604.1 GCA_022710245.1 Myxococcota bacterium | reverse complement strand
GACCTACTACCTGGCGAGGGGCGCCGAGGAGCTCGCGCGGATGGTCTGGAAGGACATGGAGCACGAGCGACCGGAGCGGCTGCTCAGCATCCGCGAGGAGATGCTCGCGGTGGTCGATCGCGACTTCTGGGAGGTCATCGATCGCGGCCAGAACTTCGACTACCTGGAGCCGGACCGGCGGCGCCAGCTGGAGACCTTCTACTCCTGGTTCTCCTGGTTCAAGCAGCCGGCGCGCCCGGCCGCGCCGGTGGGGGTCGCCTGAGCTGCCATGCCTGGGGGGAACCCGAGAAGAACCCGGTCACGGTTTGAGCTTTTTCAGCATGGCTGCTATACTTCAACGTCACAGTAGTAAACGTTAGCGGTCGATTAGCGGACGATTAGCGGAGCGCTGATGGAATACAGCCCCCACGAGGAGTCACCGAGGATCCTCGTCGTGGATGATGAGAAGGTCATCCGCGAGATCCTCAGCGACTTCCTCACCATGGAGGGGTTCCTGGTCCGCACCGTCGAGGACGGCGAGGCGGCGGTGGCCGAGCTCCAGCGCCGCTCGTACAACCTCGTCATCAGCGACCTGAAGATGCCCAAGATGGGGGGGCTCGAGCTGCTGGAGGCGATCAACCGCCTCAACCTCAACGTCCTCACGGTGATCATGACGGGCTTCGGCACCGTCGAGACCGCCATCGAGGCGATGAAGAAGGGCGCCTACGACTACATCCTCAAGCCGTTCAAGGTCGAGGAGGTCGTGCACATCGTGCAGCGCGGGCTCGACCGCCAGCGCCTGCAGATGGAGAACATCCGACTGAAGGAGGCGCTCTCCCTCTACAAGATCTCCGAGGCGATCAGCCAGAGCCTGAGCCTCGACCACATCCTCGAGCTGATCACCGACACCACGCTCGAGGAGATGCAGGCGGACGTCGTCACGCTGATGCTGGAGGGCTCGCCCGGCGCCGAGACCTACCCCGAGCGGATCCGGCGCACCCGGATGACCGGCGAGGAGCAGATCGGGGATCTCAACGTCGAGGAGATCCTCGGCTACTACCGGCAGGACCTGCCGCTCCTCGCCCACGGCGTCAAGGCACACCAGTTCTTCACGCGCCCGCCGCGCCAGCCGCGCATCGTCTCCTTCTGCTCCATCCCGCTCACCGTGCGGCACAAGGTGGTCGGGATGCTCAACGCGTTCTCCTTCACGCGCGGCTACAAGTTCACCGAGGGGCAGCGCAAGATGCTCACCATCATGGGGAGCCGCGCCGCGGTGTCGATCGAGAACGCGCGCCTCTACGAGAACCTGCTGCGCACCAACCAGAACCTGGAGGCGGCCAACCAGAGCCTGGAGGAGAACTTCCGCCAGACCATCCTCGCCTTCGCGCAGGCCCTCGAGGAGAACGACCGCTACACGCGCGGCCACTCGGAGCGCGTCTGCGGCTTCTCGCGGATGATCGCCGAGGGGCTCGGCATGAGCGAGCCCGAGATCGACACCATCGTGCAGGCCGCGCTGATGCACGACATCGGCAAGATCGGCATCCGCTACGAGAAGCTGAACAAGCCGGGCGCGCTCACCCCCGAGGAGCGCAACATGTTCCGGCGCCACCCGGAGAAGGGCAAGCGCATCCTCGAGCCGATCCCGTTCCTGCGCCAGCTGATCCCGGGCTGCTTCTGCCACCACGAGCACTACGACGGCTCGGGCTACCCGCAGGGGCTCAAGGGCACCGACATCCCGCTCCTCGGGCGCGTCATCGCCGTCGCCGACACCTACGACGCGATGACCACCGACCGCGCCTACCGCAAGGCGCTGCCGCACGAGACCGCGATCGCCGAGCTGATCCGCTGCTCGGGGACGCAGTTCGACCCGAGCATCGTCGAGGTCTTCGTGCGTGAGATCGAGCGCCGTCGCGCCGAGGGCACCGCCCCTCCGACGGGCGGCGACGCCGAGCCGCCGCTCGGGTCCGAGGAGATGGCCTCGGCGGGGTCGGTCGCGTAGCGCTCCCTCACCCCACCGGCGCCCAAGCTCCGAGCATGGAGCTAGGGAGGCGCGGCGACCAGCGCCGCCGGCTCGAGGAGCTGCACCGGCGCCCCCGCTACCAGGGCGATGCCCCGCTGGACCGCGGCGTCGCCGAGGGAGACCTCGCGGACGGAGATCGCCTCCGGCGGGATCGAGCAGGTCTCGGTCACCCGGTCCACGGCGAGCCCGAAGCGGCGACCGCCGACGTCGACGATGATCACCACCTCGAGCAGGCTCGCTCGTAGCAGGCGCCGGGTCTCGGCGAAGAGGCCCCGCATCTCGGCCAGCACGCTCGCGCGAGCCTCGGCGATGGCCGCCAGCGCCTCCCCCAGCGCTCCGTTGGCCGCCAGCCCGAGGACCACATCGGCGAGCGCGTGGATGCGCCGGTGCGGGAGGTCGAACTTGAGGAGCTGCAGGCTCAGCATGATGTCGTCGGTCTGGTAGGCGTCGTACCAGCGCCCGAAGGCGCAGGCGTGCGGATCGGTCGTCAGCCGGAACGCGCGGCCCTCGCGCAGCGCCCCCTCGAGCTCCTCCAGCCAGCGCACGTGGTCCTGCTCGCGCTCCTCGAGGAGCGCGATGGTGGCGGCCACCGCGGCGTCACCGCGCGGGAGCGCCAGCCGCTCGCGCAGGTCCAGCACGGTGATGATGCCGCCGCGCAGGTTGATCACCCCGCGCACGTGCCGCGGCGCGAGCGGGATCGGCGTGACCCGCTCCAGCACCACCATCTCGAGCACGCTGGGGATAGGGATCCCGAAGCGCCGCTCGTCGAGCGAGAAGAGCACCCACTGCTCGCGCAGATCCGTCATGCTCGTCTCATCGACGGGGCGAGGACGAACCTGAGAAGAAACGCGGACGTGCGGCCGGCGCGCGGGCGCGCGGGCGGCGCGCGGCCGTTGAACCTTCGGGGCGCTCCGGGTAGAGTGCGCACCAGCACACCCGCGTACCGCACAGTCTAGACGGAGCCATGGCATGAGCGACCTCTGGAGAGCGCCCCCCGAACAGCTGATCGAGACCCTGCGCGCCGCCGAGGTGCGCCGCGCGTACCTCGTCACCGATCCGGACAGCGGCGAGCTGCAGGCGAGCCACCCTGCCCTCGAGCCGCTCCGCGCCGCCGTCGCCGCGGACCGCCGCGACTACCGCGGCCACGAGGGTTGCTTCTTCGAGATCGGGCAGGAGAGCGGGCACCTCCTCTCGGCCTGCGTGCACCAGACGCGCCGCGGCCAGGCCGCCGGCGGCGTCCGCTTCTGGAGCTACGACACCGTCGAGGCGATGGTCCGCGACGGGCTCCGCCTGAGCCGCGGCATGGGCCACAAGTGCGCGCTCGCCGGGCTCTGGTGGGGCGGCGGCAAGGGCGTCGTCGCGCGCCTCGCCGGCAGCGATCACCGCGACCCCGACCTGCGCGAGCAGGTCTTCCGCGACTACGGCCGCTTCATCAGCGGGCTGCAGGGCTGCTACGTCACCGCCGAGGACGTCGGCACCAACACCGACGACATGGCGTGGATCTTCAGCCAGACGCGCTTCACCACCTGCATCCCGCGCGAGATGGGCGGCAGCGGGAACCCGAGCGTCCTCACCGCGACCGGCGTCGTCACCGCGATGGAGGCCGCGCTCGACCACCTCGGGCTCGGCTCCCTCGACGGCAAGACGGTGGCGATGCAGGGCCTCGGCAACGTGGCGATCTACATGATCGGCGACCTCCTCGAGCGCAAGGTCAAGCGCGTGATCGGCGCGGACCTCGACGAGATCGCGGTCAAGCGCGTGCGCGAGCGCTTCACCGGCGCGCCGCTCGAGCTCCGCGTGGTCAAGCCCGGCAACATGGCGGTGCTCAGCGAGGAGTGTGACGTGCTGGCGCCCAACGCGGTGGGCGCGATCCTGAACCCGCGCACCATCCCGGGCCTGCGCGCGAAGGTGATCTGCGGCGGCGCCAACAACCAGCTCGAGGACGCCGAGCGCGACTCGCGCGCGCTGCACGAGCGCGGCATCCTCTACGTGCCGGACTTCCTCGCCAACCGCATGGGGATCGTCAACTGCGCCAACGAGCAGTACGGCATCCTCGCCGAGGACCCGGCGATCCTGCGCCACCTCCGCCGCGACGAGCCCGAGGGCATCTTCCAGCGCGCCAAGGAGGTCTTCGGGCGCGCGCAGCGGTCGGGCCGCACCACCGCGCTCGAGGCCGAGGAGCTCGCCGACGAGCTCGCGCGGCAGCCCCACCCGCTCTGGGGGCACCGCGGCCAGGCCATCATCCGCCACCTGGTCGCGAGCGGGTGGGCGCGGGCGTAGCGGCGCCACCACCTCACCTCTCCAGGTTCATCGCCCTCCGCCCTCCCGCAACGTTGGTCGCGGCAGCTACGCCCGACTGCGCTGGTCGTTGGCGCACCGCTGCGAGAGTCCCTGTGTTCATCGCCTCCCACTGAAACGCCGGCGTTTCACTCCCTGTGGGTGACGCCCCCCTGCCCCGTCGCCGACCTCGCGGGCGGCGTGGTCCCCTGGCGCGCAACCCGACGAGTTGACAGCGGGCCTTGGCGATGAGGCCTCTGGCACCCGCCTTGCTGAGCACTGCTGACGAGCGCTCACCGTCGAGAAGAGGCCCAGCAACCGACAAGGGAGGTGTTCGGCATGACGTGCTCAGGACTCGGAAGGCCGCGACCAACCATTCGCCCTGCTCGCCTCCTTCGGAGGCTCCGCGATGGAGGGCGGCTCGCTCCCCTGCTCCTCCTCGCCCTCGCGCTCGCCGGCTGCGTCGGAGTCTCGATGACCGCCAGCGGGGGCGGCGAGCCGGCCCAGGCTGCCGCTGGCGACGATGCCGGAGCCGCCGCCGCCACCGGCGCGGAGACCAGCGCTCCGCCGTGGAGCTCCGACGGCGGTGGTGGCGGCCTGACGCCCGCCGTCTACGTCCACGACGCCGCGCGGCTCTTCCGGCTCGACCCCAGGACCTTCACGTTCTCCGTGGTGGGCGACTTCGACTGCGTGCACCTCACGAGCGCCGCCCAGCTCACCGACGACGGCGCGGGCGGGACCTGCTGCATCGGCATGACCGACATCGCCATCAACCAGGCGGGGCGGCTGGTGGGCGCGCTGCGCGACCACGGCGCGAAGGACTACACCCTGGTGCAGATCGACCCCAAGACCGCCCACTGCACGCTGATCGGCACCATCGGTGCCACCACGATCAAGGGGCTCACCTTCCTTCCCGTCGGCGCGCTCGACCCGAGCCGCGAGGTGCTGGTGGGGGTCGACCTCAGCTGCGGCTACTGGCGCATCGACAGCGAGACCGGCGCGGCCACGCGCCTCGGGGACGTGTCGCCGTGCGAGTCCAAGGGCGCCGACCTGGTATCGGTGGCCACCAGCGAGACCTTCTCCCTCGGCGGGGGCGAGCTGCGCGCCGTCGATCCCAGGACCGGCAAGGCGGTGCGGACGATCGGGAAGCTGAACCCGCCGCTCACGCTCTACCCCAACGCGGGGCTCGGGTACTGGGGCGGCAAGGTG
>JAKLHH010000603.1 GCA_022710245.1 Myxococcota bacterium | reverse complement strand
ATCGGGATCCGACGCGGCGACGGCTCGACGAGGGAGGCGGTGCTCGTGGTCGCGCACCTCGACGGGCTCACCGCGGCCGAGAAGCGCTGGTACGAGACCTCGGGGCGCCCGCCGCGGCCGATGGCCGGCTACACGGGCGCCAACGACAACGCCTCGGCGGTGGCGGCGGCGCTCTACGTCTCCGACGCGATCAGCCGCCTCGAGCGCCAGCGCGGCAAGGCGCTGCGCCGCGACGTCATCTTCCTCTTCCCCTCGGCCGAGGAGGAGGGCCTCAAGGGCACCGAGGCCTTCGCCAGGCTCTCGCGGCAGTTCGGCGACAAGAAGATCGTCGGCGTGGTGAACTTCGAGATGGTGGGCCGCGGCAACGCGAAGCAGATCCGCCTCTTCGGGGGCGCCAGCGACCGGGCAGCGGCGGCGAACCCGCTCTACGGGCGCGCGCTCGGGCTGCAGGTGAAGGGCAACGCGGCGGCGGTGGTCCCGGGGCTGCCGCACGACGGCGGCCAGGGGTGGTTCACGCGCAGCGACCACTACGTGATGGCGCAGGGCGGCGTGCCGAGCGTGATGTACCTCGGCGATCCCGGCCCCTACCACACGCCCCAGGACAACCTGGCCGGGATCGACGTGAAGACGAACACGGCGGTGGCGCGCCACGCGCTGCGCCTCGTCGTCGGCCTCGCCAGCGACGCCGCGGCCTCGCTGGGCGGGAGCAGGCTGCCCTTCAGCGTCTCGACGGGCTACGACGGCGGGGTCTACCCGGCGCCCTGAGCGGCCAGTGTTAGCTAGCCGCTGTGGGGCCCAAAGGCCCCGCAGAGCTCGTCCAGAAAGCTGCGATGCGCTACCTTGGTGCCCGCGGTCCGCTTGAGCCCCTCCATCAACGAGTGACCCTCTCCGGCGCTGGCTAGGCGCTCCCGTTCCGCGGCACCGAGCGCTGCTAGGCGCACGTCGGCCTGCGGCAGTGTCACGGGATCGGCCACCAGCTCCACAGCGCGGCCGCAGGCTCTCCCGATGTCCTTCGCACGCTCGACAGAGATCGCGAAGCACTGCCAGCTCTCCTCGGCGGGTCTGCACCGAAACCAGCGGGCGTCGTCGGGCCGCGCGACTGCACAGTCCCAAACGCTGATTCCCGGAACGCGCCCAGAGCGCTGAGCTGCGGTTGCATCCTCTTTGTTGGGCTCGAGCCACTCCGGAAGCGGCAGCGTGTGGCCGTGTGGGAGATGTCCACCGCCGAGTCGAGCCATCCGGAAGACGTTGGCCTCGCCGGGTAAAGGTGAGTAGCGTTCACGCATCAATGACTCTAGTCAGCCATCCGTCCAGCTCAGTCGGCAGGCCATCGCTCGGGTTCTCTGAACCGTCACTTGTCCCTGACCGGCGATCTCGACCGAACCACACGACTCGGCCGTCCTCCATCACCTCCACCTCGAGCAAGACGGTGACGTAGCTCCAAGCAAACTGGAATCGCTCACCGTCGGCCGTCGTCTGCGCAATCGGCAGTGGCAGGTCATCTCCGCCAAGCCGGCGCAGGCGTTGCCATACCTGCCGAACACCGTCCGCAAAGGAGGGACTGAGCCCCCGCTCTTCCAGTGTCCGCAGGTACGCGCGGAAGCGAGGCGGCTCCGCACCATCGCGGGGAGATGAACGTAGCACCAAGCCGCGAAGCTTCGTGAACGTATCATGTGCACGGATGTGCCTCGGCACTTGCCGCAACACCCTCGCTGCCTCGGTGCCCCGACCGGCCCGTGCCCATTCCTTGATGACCCAGCGATGCAGGTTTCTCGCGAGCCAAGTACTCTCCGCCGCGGCTTCACCGTCCGGATCAACCCGTACGATCGCTCGCCGCCACTCGTCTCTAGCAGCGGAAGGTTTGCCCCGTGCAATGAGGAAGGTCACCAGCCTGGAGTTCCACCACGGATTGTCGGGATCGAGTGCGACCGCTTGACGATAGGCGCTCTCGACGGAGTCACTTGTATCCCGCGCCTGATGGAGGTTCCATGCGAGATAGTGCCACGCGTAGTCGTCATCGGGAAAGGCAGCAAGGCACCGCTTGTAGACGCCAGCCGCTGCCAGATACTGACGCGATACTCTGCTCAGGTAGCGGGCGCGATCCCAATACTGTTCGGGCGTAGGCAGTTCCTGCTCCTGCCATTTCTCGGAGTCGCTGAGCGCCAGGTGATGCACCTTTTCGCACCACGATCGAACTTGTCCTGTGGGCAGAGCCCTCGGCGATGCTGCTCCGTCCAGGCTCTCGTAGTGCTGCGCGAGCGTGGCATGGTGCTTCGCAGCGCCGCTCGTACCGCCTTTTTCGAGTGCGTACCGGAGCCCCCGCCGCACGACGGGCGCGACCTTCAGGGTCTCTCCTCCGTAGGCAAGGCAGCGGTTGAACAGTGGCAGGTGCTCTGGGGCCACAGCCAAGAGCTCAGCCAGCTCGCTGGCTCCGACCGGTCGGCGAATGGCCTGGAAGAGCGAGAGCCTGTCGAGCAGCGCCGGCCAACGTGACCAGATCCAGCGGCCCACCTTTCTGGCGAGCTCCAGCAGGGACAACCTGGGCAGCTGAGACACCACGGCCGCCGGCCGCGCACCAAGTCCGACGAGGCCTATGGCCAGCCGCCAGGTCAGAGGTGAGGCTCGAAGCTCAGGGGCCGCCTCGCTGAGGGCCGCGAAGCTGCGCTCGTACGCTTCCCACTCGATCGATCCGAGGGCCGAGAGTGGAACCTCATGCGGCGGAAGCGTTATCCGCAGTGATGGATGGAACCCGAGATCAGAACATCTGATTGCCGCGTCGGCGATGAGGACGATGGGCAGCTCGCTGTGCAGCAGAGCGTTGAAGACCGCCCTTGCACGGCGTGGCACGGCGTCGTCCGTATCAACCTGTCGCTCGAGCAGCTTCCAGCTTGCGGGCAGTCGAGCAACTAGGAAGGCGCCTTCGTGCCCGGCGAGCGCGCGGAGCGCCTGGAAGGCCGCTGAGTACGCCTCCGCGTCGGTTCCTCGCGAAAGCTGAAGGTCAGCTGACGACCATGAGTACATCTCAAGCAACGCCACAGCGGAAGCATCACTCTCCTCGAGAGCCAATAGCTCGAGCACTACTCCGCCAGCTTCGCGGAGCGCATCGAGCATGGTTCCTCTTCCCGAGCCAGTTGGCCCCTCCACGTAGACACTCTGCCGGCTCTTGATTTGAGCCAACACATCGTCCACGTACTGACGGTTGTCTGGCCGAAGGATGTCAGTCATGGCGTCCACATCCGGAGAAAGCTAGCATATCGTGAACACTCACGACTGCAGAACTATTCGCCGACGGTCAGCCGGTGCTGAGCCCGGCGAGGCGGCCGATCACCAGGCTCGCCGCCGCGTAGCCGAAGATCCCGGGGAGGGTGCTCGAGCTGGGCAGCCGGCGCCGCACGCGGCCGCGCCGCAGCGTCTCCTCGGCGAGGTCGGGTGGCAGCGGCGCGCGCGGCGGCTCCACCGAGTAGACGCAGAGGATGCCCTCGCGGATGCCGTCGCGGTGCAGCTTCTTGCGCAGGGTGCGCGCGAGCGGGCAGACGCTGGTCTCCGAGAGGTCGCCGACCCGCAGCAGCGAGGGGTCCGTCCGCGCCGAGGCGCCGAGGCAGCAGACGACCGGGAGCCCGCGCGCGAGGCAGGCCTTGAGCAGCGCCTGCTTGGGCGCCAGCGCGTCGATGGCGTCGACCACGAAGTCGAGCGGCGGCGCGAGGAGCTCGTCGGCGCTCTCCACGTGAAAGAAGCGCTCGTACGCCTCGATCTCCACCTCCTCGTCGATGCCGGCGAGGAAGGCGCGCAGCGCGGCGACCTTGGGCTGCCCCACGTCGGCCGGCCGGGCGAAGGCGCTGCGGTTGAGGCTGGTGCGGCTGACGCGGTCGAAGTCGACGAGCCGGAGCGCGCCGACGCCGCCGCGCGCGAGCGCCACCGCGGCGT
Source organism: Myxococcota bacterium (assembly GCA_022710245.1). The sequence goes on along the minus strand of JAKLHH010000603.1, from coordinate 1,561 downwards.
GGCTGCCCACGCCGCCGAGGCCGAAGACGGCCACGCGCGCGGACTGCAGGCGCGCGAAGCCCTCGTCGCCGAGGAGGTCGACGGTGCGCGAGTGGCGGCCGGGCGCCTCAGGGGAGCTGGAAGAGGGCTCTGGCATTGGCGGTGGTGGCGGCGGCGAGCTCCTCGAGCGGCTCCCCGCGCAGGGTGGCGAGCGCCTCGGCCACGTCGCGCACGTGCTCCGGCTCTACCTGCTCGGGAGGGACGCCCTCGAGGCCGATCGAGGGCGCGTCTGTCTCGAGGAGCAGGCGGCCCTGCGGGGTCAGCGTGGCGCTGCGTCGGGCGCGCTCGGCGCGCGGCCTGGTGACGGCGCCGCCGAAGGCGAGGTGGAGGCCGAGGTCGAGCAGCCGCCGGGCGAGCTCGGGCCCCTTCGAGAAGGCGTGCACGACCCCGCGCACCGGCGCGTGAGGGGCGAGCAGGGCGATCAGCTCCTCGAAGGCGGCGCGGCAGTGGAGGATGACGGGGAGCCCGAGCGCGCGGGCCACCCCGAGCTGCGCGTCGAGGAGCTCGAGCTGACGGACGCGGTCGGCGCCCTCGATGGCGAGGTCGAGACCGATCTCGCCCACCGCCACCGCGCCGGCGCGGCGGAGCGCAGCCTCGAGCGCGGCGAGCTCCAGGGGCTCGGCGGCGACCCAGGGGTGGAGCCCGAGCGCAGCGTGGAGGCCGGGCCGCCCGGCGAGCGACTGCACGCTGGCCCAGGAGGCGAGGTCGTAGGCCGGCACCACGACCCGGGTCACCCCGCGCTCGCGCGCCCGCGCCAGCGCGGGCTCGAGCCGCGCCGCGAGGGGCGGCAGGAAGAGGTGGCAGTGGGTGTCGACGAGCTCCACGGGGGGACTATACCTTCGCCGCGCTGGGGAAGGGAACTCGCGCCGCGCTTCGCTGTCCCACCTCTCGGTCGCAGCGAGACGACAGCAAACAGCAAGACGACTTGTCGCGGCGCCGCCCAGGTCGGGCGGTCGGGCGAAGCTGCCGCGACCAACCCCTGAGGGCAATGTGACCCGAGGAGGAAGCGCATGGGAGTGTCCATCGGCCCGGCCGCGCAGCCCGGCAAGAAGTCCCTCGACGCCGAGCTCAACCTGGTCCCCTTCATCGACCTGCTGATCTGCTGCATCTGCTTCCTGCTCCTCACCGCGGTCTGGGTGCACCTGGCCTCGCTGCGCACCGGGCCCTCGCGGAGCGGCGAGGGCGAGCAGCTGAGCGTGACGCCGAAGGCGCGGCTCCTGGTGCTGGTCGGCAGCGACGGCTACACGGTGACGAGCGGCCCCGAGCGCGTGCAGCTCCCGCGGCAGGGAGCGCACTACGACGAGGCGGCGCTGGCGCGGACCTTGCGCGACGCGCGCGCCCGCGGCGCGGCGCCGGAGCTCACGGTGGGCGTCGAGGACGGGATCGCCTACCGCCACCTGGTGCGCGCGATGGATCTGGCGCTCCAGCAGCAGTACAGCGAGGTCAAGGTCAGCGACAGCGCAGGGCTGCTCTAGCAGCGTTCGGCGTTTCTCGTCCCTTTTGCGGCGATGTTCGGCGCGTG
>JAKLHH010000602.1 GCA_022710245.1 Myxococcota bacterium | reverse complement strand
GGCGATCCGCGCGTCCTTCAAAGCGGTGGTGCTCGCGGCCAGCGACCCGGTGGCGGCCTGGGGCGGGGTGCGGCTCCTTTCAGAGCGGCACTCCCTCGGCACCAGCGCGGTCACCGGCCCGGCGACGGACAACGCGGCCGGCATCCGGCTGATCGAGAAGCAGACGGGCATCTCGGGGCGGAACGCACGCTCGGACGCGGCGGCGCTGGCCGCGCTCGTCCTCGAGCACGCTCTCGGCGCCCCTGCGACAGGGGCGAGCCGATGACCGCGCCAGCCATCGACAGCCCGATCCCGGTCGCGGTCCTCGGGGGCACGGGCTTCGTCGCCGGTGAGCTCCTGCGCCTCCTCCTCGGCCACCCGCGCTTCGAGCTGGTGGCCGCGGTCTCGAGCAGCCAGGTGGGCGCGCCCGTGGTCAGCGCCTTCCCCCACCTGGCTGGCACCAGCCTCGACGGCGTCACGTTCGAGTCGCCCGAGGCGGTGGTCGCGCGCTTTCAGGCGGGCCAGCCCTTCGGCCTCCTCGCCGCGACCCCGCACGGCGCCACCGCCGCGCTCCTCGACCCGCTCCTCACCGCGGCCGAGCGCGCCGGGGCGGCGCTCCACGCGGTCGACCTCTCCGCCGACTTCCGCTTCCAGGACACCCTGCGCTACCAGGCGATCTACGGCCACCCGCACGGCGCGCCGGCGCGGGCGCCCGCGTTCACCTGCGCCGTCCCCGAGCAGGTGACGGGCTGCCCCACGCCGCACGCGGCGCAGCCGGGCTGCTTCGCCACCGCGGTCACCCTCGGCGCCCACGCGCTCTTCAAGCTCGGCCTCGTCGAGGGGAGCCTCTTCGCCTCGGCGGTGACCGGGAGCTCGGGGAGCGGCCGCTCGCTCTCCGAGGGCACCCACCACCCACTCCGCCGCTCGAACCTCTTCGCCTACTCGCCGCTCGCGCACCGGCACGAGCCGGAGGTGTGCATGCTCCTCGGCCTCGCGCGCGGCGGCGAGGAGCCCGAGGTGGAGCTGGTGCCTCACTCGGGGCCGTTCGTGCGGGGCATCCACGCCACGCTCCGCCTGACGCTGCGCGAGGCGATGCCGGCCGAGCGCCTGGTCGCGGCGGTGAACGAGGTCTACTCGGTGACCCCCTTCGTGCGCGCCAGCCTCGAGCCGCCGCGGCTCACCGAGGTGGTGGGGACGAACCGCTGCCGCCTCGGCCTCGCTGTCCGCGGGCGCACGCTGGTCGTCACCTCGGTCATCGACAACCTGATCAAGGGCGCGGCCGGCGGCGGCCTGCAGTGGCTCAACCGCCTCTTCGAGCTCCCCGACGAGACCGGCCTGCGGCTCGGCGGGCTGGGCTGGCTCTGATCGAGGAGGACGCGATGCGCGAGCCCAGGCCCCCCGCTGCACAGCCCCAGACCCAGCCCCAGGCCCAGGGCCAGGCCCAGGCCTCCGGCGCCGACGCGCCGCGCTCGGCGCTCCTCGACGTCTTCAAGCGCGCGCCGCTGGCGCCGGTGCGCGGCGAGGGAGTCTGGATCACCGACGTCGACGGGCGGCGCTACCTCGACTTCTACGGCGGCCATGCCGTGGCGCTCCTCGGGAACGGCCACCCGCGCCTGCTCCGCGCCCTCGAGGAGCAGGCCCGCACGCTCTTCTTCCAGAGCAACGCGGTGAGCCTCGCGGTGCGCGAGCGGGCCGCGGAGCGCCTCGTGCGCTTCGGCCCGCCGGAGCTGACGCGCGTCTTCTTCGTGAATTCGGGCGCCGAGGCGAACGAGAACGCGCTCCGCATCGCCATGCTCACCACGCGCCGGCCGCGGGTGGTGGCGGTCGCCGGCGCGTTTCACGGCCGCACCGCGGCGGCCGCGGCGCTCACCGAGGGTCACGAGCGCTGGTACGGCTTCCCCTCGGCGCCGTTCCCGAGCACCGTCGTCCCCTTCGACGACGAGGCGGCGCTCGAGCGCGCGGTGGGCGACGACGTGGCGGCGGTGATCTTCGAGCCGGTGCAGGGCGTGGCCGGCGCGAGGGCGCTCTCGCCGAGCTTCATCGCGCGCGCCCGGGAGCTCACGCGGGCGCGCGGCGCCTGCCTCATCTTCGACGAGGTCCAGTGCGGCATGGGTCGCAGCGGCTGGCCCTTCGTGGCCCAGGCCGTCTCCGTCACGCCCGACCTCCTCACCACGGCCAAGGGCCTCGCCGCCGGCTTCCCGGCGGGGGCGGTGGTCGTCCGCGAGGAGCTCGCGCGCCAGCTGGGGCACGGCGACCTCGGCACCACCTTCGGCGGCGGCCCGCTCGCCTGCGCGCTGATCGAGGCGGTGATCGACACCATCGAGGAAGAGGGGCTGCTGCCGAGGGTGCGGCGCCTCTCGGCGCGGCTGCGCGCGGAGTGCCGCGTGGGGCCGGTCCTCGAGGTGAGCGGCCTCGGCTTCCTCCTCGGCCTGCGCACGAGCCGCCCGGCCGCCGAGGTGCTGGCGGAGCTGCGCGCCCGCGGCGTCCTCGCCGGGAGCGCTGCCGATCCGCACGTCGTGCGTCTGCTGCCCCCGCTCATCCTCGAGGACGCTCACGTCGACCAGCTGATCGCCACGCTGCAGGAGATCCCCAGATGACCGGAGCCCCCGATCGCGAGACCACGCTCACCGCGCTCACGCGCGCGCTGCCCTACATCCGCCTCTACCGGGACCGCACCTTCGTGGTCAAGGTGGGCGGCGCCATCTGCGGCGACGTCGCCGCGCTGCGCGAGCTGGCCGCCCAGCTGAGCGTGCTCGCCGAGCTCAGCGTGCGGCTGGTGCTGGTCCACGGCGGTGGCCCGCAGACGACCGCGCTCGCGGCGCGGCTCGACGTGCCGACGACCATGGTCAACGGGCGCCGCGTCACCGACGAGCGCACGCTCGAGCTCTCGGTGATGTCGCTCAGCGGCACGGTCAGCACGACGATCCTCTCGGCCTGCCGCGCCGTGGGCCTCCCGGCGGTCGGGCTCTCCGGCGTGGCGGCCCGCCTGCTGCAGGCGACGCGCCGTCCGCCGCAGCGGATCCAGCGCGACGGCCTCGAGGAGACGGTGGACTTCGGGCTCGTCGGCGACCTCGACCGCGTGGAGCCGCGGGCGCTGCAGGCGCTCCTCGAGGCGCGGCTGACGCCGGTCGTGAGCCCGCTCAGCGCCGACGACTCGGGGCAGGTCCTCAACGTCAACGCGGACACGGCGGCCGCGGCCATCGCCTGCGCGCTCCGCGCGGAGAAGCTCATCTTCATGACCGACACGGCGGGCCTCCTCGCGGACCGCCACGACGCGCGCTCGCTGATCAGCTACACGGACCTCGCCGGGCTCGCCCGCCTCGAGGAGCAGGGCGCGGTGGACGAGGGGATGCTGCCGAAGTCACGCGCCGCGCGCGAGGCGCTGCAGGGCGGGGTGCACCGCGTGCACCTCGTCGGCTACCGGACGCGGGCCGGGCTCCTCGCCGAGATCTTCACCAACGAGGGCGCCGGCACGCTCGTCGTCAAGGAGATGGCGGACCTGACGCCGGCGGAGCAGCAGCCGTGACCGACCTCGAGCTGGCCGCCCTGCACCGGGAGCTGATCGCGATCCCCTCGCCCTCGCACGAGGAGGCGGCGATCTGCGCGCACGTGGAGGGCTGGCTGCGGGGGCGCGGGCTGGCGGTGGAGCGGCTCGGGGACAACGTCCTCGCGGCTGCGGGAGCGGGGCCGACGCTCTGCCTCTGCACGCACCTCGACACGGTGCCGGCCTCGTCGGGGTGGACGCGAGAGCCCTGCGCGCCGGTCGTCGAGGAGGGGCGGGTCTACGGGCTGGGCAGCAACGACGCGAAGGCGTCGGTGGCGGCGATGCTGGCGGCGTTCGCGCGCCTGGCCGCGCTGGGAGACGCGCTCAAGGTGCGGGTGCTCCTGGCGCTGGTCTGCGAGGAGGAGACGGGCGGCCGCGGCGCGCAGCTGGTGGTGCCCGAGCTCGCGCGGCGCGGGGAGCTCCCCGCGGCGGTGGTCGTCGGCGAGCCGACCTACCTCGACGTGGCGATCGCGCAGAAGGGGCTCCTCGTCCTCGAGCTCAGGGAGCAGGGCCGGGCCTGCCACGCCGCGCACGGACGGATGCTGCGGGCGCCGAACGCGCTCCGGCGCCTGGCCCGCGACCTCACGGCGCTGGAGGCCGCCGACCTCGGGGCGCCGCACCCGGAGCTGGGGCCGGTGACGATCGAGCCGACGGTGGCCACGGGCGGCACGGCGCGGAACATGGTCCCGGCGGAGGCGAGCTGCTTCCTCGACGTACGGACGAACCCTCCGGGCGAGCACGCGGCGCTGGTCGAGCGGCTGGGGGCGGGGCTCGACGGGGAGCTGCGGGTCGCCGACGAGCTCAGGCCGTACGAGATCGACGCGGGACACCCGCTGGTGCGCGCCGCGACGACGGTGCGCCCGCAGGCGCGGCTCTTCGGCTCGCGCGGGCTCTCGGACCTGGTCTACTTCGCGGCCGAGGGCGTGGCGGCGATCAAGGTTGGCCCGGGGGTCAGCGAGCGCTCGCACACGCCGGACGAGTTCGTGCTGGAGAGCGAGGTCCTCGAGGGCGCGCGGTTCTACGAGGAGCTCGTGCTCGCGTACGGGGCGGGCAGTCAGGCGTAGCGCCTGCGCCAGAGCGCGCCGGTCGTGGCCCTCCGTCCCGAAGTGGCACGGAGTGGTTCCTGGCTTGACGTCCGGCGGCGACCCTCGCGACAATGAAGTGCCTCAGGGCGGGATTCACGTAGACGACTGGTGCTCCGAGGGCGGTGGAGGGATCCGTATGTCAATCAAACGGAGTGACGTGTCCGTGTCAGTGTCCGTGCTGGCGGTGCTCCTGATGCTCGCGCCAGGGTGCGAGCTTCGCGACAGGCCGGCCCCGGCGCGTCTCGACGCTGCTGCGGTGCAGCCGGATGCTCGTCGCACGCTCGCGCCCGATCTCGCGACGGCGAAGGGCCCCACCGCCGACGGACAACCGACGGTCGACACCCAGGTGGTCTCACCCTCGGGCGCGGTCTGCCCGGCGCCGTGTCCTCCGATGCACGACTGCGTCGCGATCTTTCCGGACACGAGCGCAGGGATCTGCCTCAAGCAGTGCACCTATGGCTGCGGTCCTTGTGGCGGAGGCCCCGGCTGGTCGAGCTGCTCCCAGTGCCAGGTCGAGATCTCGGGGATCAAGTACTGCATGGACTTCTGCGCGTGGAAGGGCACCAACGACCCGTGCCCGGACCCGGTGAACCAGGACTGCGTGGACGCCTACAGCATCCCCAACGGCCTGTTGTCGCCTGACTACCCCGGGTCCAGGGTCTGCGTCCCCAGGTGAGCTCTCGTCGAGCGGCGCTGGATGGTCAGGTGATGGGTAGCGGAGACCTCCCTCTGTGCGGGGCTGCAACCTGTCTGCACCTGCACGGCGACCAGCTGTACTGCGGGGGGCGTCGACGGGTTCGGGTTCAGGCTGACGATCGGTCGCGATGTTCTATCAGGGAGCGTGATCGGGCTCGCGGGGGCGACGGGGGGGCGGCTCACGCGGCAACAG
>JAKLHH010000601.1 GCA_022710245.1 Myxococcota bacterium | reverse complement strand
CGCAGGTTCAGCATCCACTGGTTGTTGCTGGGGGCGGGGTGCCAGAAGCCGAAGCCGAGCTCGGGGCCGGCGAACATGGTCACGTGGCGGTAGACGCCGAGCGCGAACGGCACACCGGCGACGACGCCGAAGCCCGCGAAGGGCTCCGCGTCCTCTCCGAGCGGCTTGCCCACCAGGAGGCCGATGCCGGCATCGAGACCCACCTTGCGAGTGAACCAGAGGCGGACGCCGATCTCGGTCAGGTAGAGGCTGGCGTTGGCGCCGGTCGCGGGGGCGGCGAAGGAGCCGATGTCGGCGTGCTGCACGACCTGCAGGCCCACGGCCCCGATCACCATGTCATGGTCGGTGTCCGTCACGTCCTTCAGCCGGCGCGGCGTCATCTCGCCCTTGCCCGCGGGAGCGGTCGGGGGCGTCGGCTGGGCGGTCGGCGGGGTGACGGCCGGCGGCGGAGTGACGGCCGGCGGCGGCGGGGGCGGCGGGGGCGGCGTCGGGGTCGTGGGCGGGGGCTGGTTCTGGTCGCCGCCGATCAGTGGCTCGTCCTGCGCCAGGGCCGACCCGCAGAGCAGCAGGGTCAGCGTGCCGAGGGTGAGAAGCTGCAGTGCTCTGATCCTCATCTGTGTCCTCCTCATCGTCCCCTGCGCAGCAGGGGCGCTCGTCGTCATCCAGGGGGTGTCGGTGGTAGTGTAGTGTGTCGATCTACTCTGTCGTCATCGTCAGCGAAGCTCAGGAGTTGTCGGAGTCCGAGAGCACGGACCACTGCCACATCGCCTCACGGGTCTTCTTGCTCGCGTCGTGCTCGGCGGCGATGCGCACCGACCACTTCGCCAGGGGGAGATCGTAGAGGACGAGCGTGCGCACCGCGGCCTCGCGGATCCCCGCGTCGCCGTGTGAGAGCGCCAGCCGGACCAGCCAGGGCACGGCCTGGTTGATCTGCTTGATCGAGGCCGCCTCGATGCCGCGCCGCACCTCGTCCGGCTTGCCCGAGGCGAGCGCCGCGGTGATCTTGTCCACCGCGGCGCTGCGCAGGTAGTTGAGCTGGATCAGCTGGTCGCGCGTCGGCTTGTCCTGCTCGGTGCGCGCCGCCTGGGGGACCACCGTCAGGTCGCCGAAGGTGGCGAGCGCGATCACGGCCGCCTGACGCAGCTGCGGCTCGCTGGCGCTGGTCGCCTCCTTGAGGGGGGCGAAGGCGCGGCGGTCCCGCAGCGCGCCGAGCGCCTGCGCCGAGGCGACGCGCGACTCCAGCGTGCCGCCGCGGAGCCCGACGATCAGCGAGTTGATGTTCAGCGCGCTCCTCGCCGACGACCAGCGCGTGCGCAGCGTGTTGTACTGCAGGGCGATGAACTGCCGCACGCTGGAGTCGGACTCGGTCTGCGAGTCCTGCATCAGCCGCTGCAGCGCCCGGCGGTCACGGTAGAGCGCGACCACCCCGGCCGCCTCCTTGCGCACCTGCGCGTCGGGGTCCTTCTGGAGCAGGGCCTCGAGGAGATCGCGCACCTGCTTGCTCGGGCTCGGCTGCAGGGCGCGGATAGCCTGCGCCCGCTCCTTGGCGTCCTTGCTCTTCGCCTTCTCCAGCAGCTTGGCCTGGCGCTCCACGCGCTGGCGCTGCGACATCTCCACCGTGCGGATGAGGCCGCCGTCGGTGTCGGTGGAGTGGGCGACGGAGAGGCCGAGGTCGATCAGCGGGTGATCGAGGTCGCCGAAGCACTTCGCGATGGCGGTGCGGATGCTGGCGTTCTCGTCGGTCCAGAGCGCGAGCAGGAGCGCGCGGTAGGTGTGCGGCGCCTGCGCCGCGCAGAGCTGCGTCGCCGCCTTCAGCCGGGTCGCCGGCGAGGGATCGATGATCTGCGGGAGCAGCGCCTCCACCCAGGCGCGCTGCGCCGGGCTGGCCGCGGCGCCCGCGGCGGCGACCTGGCGGACCTCGGCCGCGGGATCCTTCATCGCCTTCTGCAGCGCCTCGTAGGCGCCCGCGTCGCGGAAGCGCGAGAGCACCCGCGCGGCCTCGACGCGGACCTGCACCACCTTGTCGCGCGACACCACGACGGCGAGCGCGGGCACCGTCACCGCCGAGGGGATGCGGAAGAGCGCGGCCACCGCCGAGCGCCGGATCAGCACGTCGGGGTCGTTCTTCGCCGCCTCCGCGAGCGGCGTGCCGCGCGCGGCCTGCGGCAGCGTGAGGACCGCCTCCAGGCAACGCTTGCGGATGGCGACGTCCTTGTCACCGAGGAGCGCCGCGGAGATCGCCTCGGCCGCCTTGGCCGCGCCGCCCTTGATCAGCAGCTCGAGCGCGGTCTTGCGCACGCCGGCGTCCTTGTCCTCGCGCAGCACGATCATCAGCGCCGGCCGCGCGATCTGCCCGGGGCACTTGGCCAGCTGCTCGACCACCGCGCGCCGCACGTCGGCGTCGGGGTCGTTGATCCGCTCGCTCCGCGCGCTGCAGGCCGCGGCGCTGGTGTCGTTGGAGAGGGCCTTCATCGCCGCGGCGCGCACCTTGCCCGAGCGGTCCTGCTTGAGCGCCCTGGCGAGGAGCGGCTGCACGTACTTGCGGTAGGCGGGCAGGCCGGCGAGCGTGGTCACCACCGCGGCCCGGGCCTCCTCGCTCTTGCTGGAGTCGAAGAGCTCCATCAGCGCAGCGGTCGACGTGCGGTCGCCGATCTTCGCCAGCGCCGCCACCGCGGCGAGCTGCACCGAGGGGAGCTGCTCGACGCGCGCGGAGGTGGCGATCGCGGGCACGCTGGCGGGGTCCCTGACGAAGCCGAGCCCCTCCAGCGCCACCTCGCGCACGCGCGCGTCGGGATCCGCGGCGAGCGTGCGCTGCAAGACCGGCAGCGCCTTCTTGCCATAGGCGCGGGTGAGGATGCGCAGCGACGAGACACGGACGCTCCACACCGGGTCCTTGCCGACCATGTTCCAGATCACCCCGTAGGCGCGGGCGCTGCGGAGCTTGGCCAGGTCTCGCGCCGCGGCGAGGCGCGTGGTGGGCGACGGATGCGAGAGGTAGGCGAGGAGCTGCTCCTCGGCACGCGGCAGCGCCACCGCCTCGTCGATGACGTCCGGCTGCGTGTGACAGAGGAGCTTGACCCGCTTGCCGTAGGCGGCGAGCCCGCTCCGCGTCTGCGCGTCGGGATCGCAGACCGCGGCCTGGATGAGCGCCTTCTTCGACTTGCCGCCCAGCTTGGCCAGCGTGACCGCGGCGGTCTGGCGGACGCCAGGGTCCGGATCCTGGAGCAGCGTCGCGCCGAGCGCGTTCCTCACCGCCTCATCGTTCTTGAAGCGGAGCAGGGCGCTGGCCGACGCGCGCCGCGTGGCGGCGTCCATCGACCGGAGGCCTCGCAGCGCCTCGTGCGGGGTCTCCTCGAAGCGGGGGCCCTGGGCCAGGGCCGTGACGCCATGGAAGGCGACCAGGCCGCCGAGGAGGAACGGGACAGCGCGCTGTGACAGCATCATTCTCACGCTCGCATGCATACGGGTTTGGGCCGCTCAGCCTTCCGGCGATCAACCCACGAGGGGTGGCGCTCGATGGCTCATACGTCGGCCGGCCTGCTCGCGGCCCAGGTATACGCAGAAACCCGTGCCATCGTCCAGCCCTCTGCGCCCCCGCCTCGACGCACCGCGCATCACTGCTCAGCGACCTCGGCGCCCAGAGGCTCGTCGGCTGACGCGAGCGATCAGCCTCGGTCCGGCTCGTCGACGAGCGTGATCCAGACGAGCTCGGGTCGCGCCAGGAAGCGGAGCCGGGGAGCTCCCAGCCCCTCGAGGCCCAGCCCCCTCGAGACGTAGCCGTGCGTGGCGCCGCGCAGGAGGCAGCCGCGCGCGTAGCGCCGCCCGAAGCGCGACGCGGTGACGAGCGGTCCAACGAGCGGTGCGCAGATCTGGCCGCCGTGGGTGTGGCCGGCGAGGTAGAGCTCGAGGCCGAGGCGCGCCGCCTCCTCGAAGAGATCCGGCGTGTGGTGCAGGCAGAGGCGCGGGGCACGGCTGACGCCGTTCGTCTGCGTCGACGCGGCCAGGGCCGAGAGGCGGGCCGCGAGCTCTGCCGGCGAGCCGTCCGCCGGCACCCCGAGCAAGGTCAACCGCGCGCCGCCGTGCTCGATGGAGCTCGCCTGGTCCTCGAGGAGCGTGAGCGGCAGCCCGGCCACGATCTCGTCCACCACCGCGCGCGGATCCACCTCCGGGGTGCCGCGCACGACGAAGACCCCCGCCGGCGCCGCGAGCTGGCCGAGGAACCAGCGCGCCTCCGCCATCGCGAGGGGCTCCCCCACGTAGGAGAGGTTCAGCAGATCGCCGCCGACGAGGATCACGTCGGGACGCCCACGCGCGACCGCCGCCAGCACCGCGGCCTCCCGCCGCGTCCGCCGCTCGAGGTGCAGATCGGTGAGGAGCGCCAGGCGCAGACGACCGGCGAGGCCGGGTGCCGGCAGGGTCACCTCGCTCTCCTCGAGGCGAAAGGGCTCGACCAGCGCCGCCCAGGCCGCGACCGCGCCGAGGCAGAGCTGAGCGCCGAGCAGGAGCAGCGTGGAGCCAGGCGCCGGGAGCGGCAGCAGGCCGACCAGCACGGCCACCACGCCCCGGCCCCAGGCGAAGAGAAGAAGAGGCGGGCGCGCCGGGCCGTACGAGAGATGGAGGCGCGGCAGGCCGAGCAGGAGCGCGAGATCGCCGAGGACCGACGCACCCAGGATGATCGCGGCGAGGAGCGGGCGCGGCTGCAGCAGCGCCGGGCTCACCGCCCCGGCCGCAGCGAGCAAGATCGCGAGCGGCCAGGGGATCTCGTCGAGCAGCTGGGAGAGGACCAGCGCGTTGTGAACGGAGTTGCCGGCCAGCAGGCGGTGCCTGGAGGCGGGGCTCCCTGTGGAGTTTTCGGGCATCGACGCTTACAATATACCTTGGTGGTCATGGTCAGGAAGCTCCCCCGACCCCTTGTCTGGGGCGGGCTCATCGCTGTCGCCGTCCACGCGCTGGCGGTGGCTCTCCTCGCCCTCGTGCGCCCGGACGCAGAGTCCCCGCGCCACGAGGTGGAGCTGGTCACCCATCCTGCACCTGCACCGTCGCTTGCGCAGACCAGCATGCACCTGCCTCCACGCCGCGTCTCCGCCCTGCTGCGGCTTGGCCAGAGGAGCGCGATCCCGTCGGTGGTCGAGGCCGCCACGCCGGCCGGGCGTCTGGATCGCCGCGGCCCACCCGCGCCCGAGCCGGCACCTCGCGGCACGCCTGCGGGCGGCGTGGCCGCGAGCGCGGAGCCCACGCCCTTCCTCGAGGCAGGCGCCACGACCACACCCGGACCGGGCGAGGAGCTGACGCGGATCCCCAAGGACGGGATCACGCCCGCGCCCACCGCCGGACGCCACGGGCGCGGGCGTACGTCGGTGGCGACGGCGCGCGGCGAGGCGGACGGCAGCTGGGGCGGCCGCGGGGACGCGAGCGGGCAGGGCGGCCGCGGCACGGGCGGTGCCGCTCTCCTCTGGCTCACGGACCGGGACCGCCGCTACGTCGACTACTTCCAGCGCATCTAC